>JBPCUI010000165.1:0-16168 GCA_051011235.1 Flavobacteriaceae bacterium | reverse complement strand
ACCATATAGAGGTCGGCTGAACCTCCGTTGGTGATCCAATTTTTAGTGCCGTTTAAAATATAGTGATCCCCATGATCTATCGCTGTGGTCTTTTGAGAGGTGGCATCGCTGCCTGCTTCGGGTTCGGAAAGACAAAATGCACCAATTATCTCACCGGTAGCCAATCTGGTCAAATATTTTTCTTTCTGTTCATCACTACCATAAGCTTGCAAACCCCAACAGACCAGTGAATTATTTACTGAAACAATAACCGATGCCGACGCGTCTACTTTTGAGAGTTCTTCCATTAGAATCACATAAGACAATGTATCAAAACCACTGCCGCCATATTTGGGATCCACCATCATCCCCAGGAATCCCAATTCGCCCATTTTTTGTATAAGCTCGGTAGGGAATTTTTGTGTTTCGTCTCTTTCAATGACCCCCGGCAGTAATTCACTCTGTGCAAAATCCCTGGCTGCCTGTTGAATCATCAATTGCTCTTCGGTTAATGTAAAATCCATTCGGTTGCGTATTTGCTAAAAAATTCATGCAAATATACGCGCTTATTGCCGATTTTTTACTGACAAGGATCATCAATTGAGAATATAAAAATTTCAAATAAAGTAAATAGGAAGTTGAACTGATTATGTATTGCAGTAAAGCTTTTTATGCCCGGCAATATTTATATATTTGTTTTTACGGTAATTCACAATTGAAAATCTAAATAATTATGTGGCAGCATTAGCTTGGATCCGGATGTAGTGAGCTAAAAAACAGTTTGGATTTAATATTTAGAAATTATTTTTAATGAAAGAATTACTTCAGAAATACGAAACAAAACCTCCGGAAATTATTTTTAATTGGAAAGATCAGGAAACTGAGGCCGAAGGTTGGGCCGTGATCAATTCCTTAAGAGGTGGGGCCGCAGGAGGTGGAACAAGGATGAGAGAGGGCCTCGACATGAACGAGGTATTGTCTCTTGCCAAGACAATGGAAGTTAAATTTACAGTATCAGGGCCGCCTATTGGCGGTGCAAAATCCGGGATAAACTTTAACCCACACGATCCGCGCAAAAAAGGGGTGCTTGAAAGGTGGTACAAAGCGGTAGCACCGCTGTTAAAGACCTATTACGGCACCGGCGGTGATTTAAATGTTGATGAGGTTCTGGAAGTTATACCTATCACCGAAGATGTAGGTGTTTGGCATCCACAAGAAGGAGTTTTTAACGGACATTTCAGACCGTCGGAGGCCGACAAAATCAATAGAATTGGCCAGCTACGCCTGGGGGTAAAGAAAGTGATTGAGAGTGATCATTATTCACCGGACCCATTAAAGAAATATACCGTTGCGGATATGATCACCGGATTTGGTGTTGCCGAAGCCATCAGACATTACTATGATATTTACGGCGGAACAGTTATTGGTAAGAAAGCCATTGTTCAGGGTTTTGGGAATGTGGGCTCTTCAGCCGCCTTTTATCTGGCACAAATGGGCGCCAAGATTGTAGGCATCATCGATCGTGTTGGAGGGGTCATCAAGGAAGAGGGATTTACATTTGAAGAAATCAAACATTTTTTCCTGCATAAAAAAGGAAATATGCTAATTGCCGATGCGGATAGAATGATTCCTTTTGATGAGATGAACAAAAGAATTTGGGGATTACCAGCTGAAATATTTGCTCCCTGTGCAGCATCGAGATTAATTAGTCAGGATCAAATCTCTGAATTGATCGACACAGGCCTTGAGGTCATTTCTTGTGGCGCCAATGTACCCTTTGCCGATAAGGAAATTTTTTTCGGACCTATAATGGAGTACACGGATGAACGGGTGAGTCTTATTCCAGATTTTATATCTAACTGCGGCATGGCCCGCGTATTTGCTTATTTCATGGAAGGAAGGGTGTCAATAGAGGACGAAAAGATATTTAGTGATACTTCGGATACCATTAGAAAGGCAATTTTAAATATCTTTAAGCAGAATGTAACAAGAAAGAATCTCAGCACAACTGCATTTGAGATCGCTTTAAAACAACTTTTATAAAAACCAACCAGTATGGAGACCATTATTATCATTGTATTCTTAGTCGGGTATTTGGCAATAACCCTGGAGCACAACCTTAAAATAGATAAACTAATCCCGGCGCTGGCAATGATGGCAATATTATGGGCCATAATCGCCCTGGCACATATGCCGGTTTTTGATGTGAATGCAGAGTTAAAGGTATTAGAACCGTCGCATTTGGATGAGATGCTACTTCACCATTTAGGAAAAACGGCAGAAATCCTTGTTTTCCTTTTAGGAGCGATGACTATCGTTGAAATTATCGATTATTTTGACGGTTTTGCCACCATCAAAGGATACGTCAAAACTCGAAGTAAGAAGAAATTACTTTGGATGTTTTCCATATTGGCATTTATTCTATCTGCAATTATTGACAATCTTACTGCTACTATTGTCCTGGTAACCATTCTTCAAAAGGTAATTAAGGACAGGAACACAAGGCTGTGGTTTGCAGGTCTTATCGTGATCAATGCGAATGCCGGGGGTGCCTGGTCGCCTATAGGTGATGTTACTACCACCATGCTTTGGATAGCTAATAAGGTATCGGCTTCACAACTGGTAATCAATGTATTGCTTCCTTCCATTGTTTGTATGGTAGTCCCTACCTTAATCGCTCAGCAACTCAAGGCATTTAAAGGCAATATTGAGGCTGAATTAACACAGGAGGCACCTAAATCCAAGTTTGGATCCACAATGCTTTATCTAGGTTTGGGCTCTATTGTTTTTGTACCCTTTTTTAAAACTATAACGCATTTACCACCTTATGTAGGGATGATGTTATCTCTTGCTTTAGTAGCCACGTTTGCAGAAATTTACAGTAGTACGAAGTTTAGTATTTCCAGCATAGACGGGGGTGAACATGCTGAAGGCGGGCATCATAGTCCGGTGCATAAATCTCTTTCCAAAATAGAACTACCCAGCATACTCTTTTTCTTAGGGATATTACTCGCCGTTGCCGCTCTGGAATCTCTTGGTTATCTATTCCATTATGCTGAAAGTCTGAATGAAGCCATTCCTAATACAGACATCGTGGTAATGCTTCTCGGAGTTGGTTCTGCAATTATCGATAATGTTCCATTAGTGGCTGCCAGTATGGGGATGTTCTCTGAACCTATGGATGATCAGCTTTGGCATTTCATCGCCTATTCGGCAGGAACCGGAGGTAGTATGCTTATAATTGGTTCTGCCGCAGGTGTTGTAGCCATGGGGATGGAAAAAATTGATTTCTTCTGGTATCTGAGAAAAATTGCCATATTAGCTGCAGCAGGATTTGTTGCGGGAGCTATATGTTTTATCCTTATGCGCGATTTTGTCATGTAAGCATAATTTTATCGGCAAAACGCCGTTATAAAGGCAAATTAATAATAGAGAACATTTATGGTATTGCAAGACCTCATTGATGAGACACAAGTTGGGGAAGTTGTCTCGGAGGAAAAAACACTTTCAGTTGTCGAACTAATTCTAAGCGGAGGAACGGGCAGTATTGTCATTATTTCCGTTTTGTTTGCTATGCTGGCGGTGGCCCTTTACATCTACTTTGAACGCCTGCTGGCTATTAAAGCCGCATCCAGGATCGACAAGAATTTCATGAATCAGATTCGCGACCACGTTATGGGCGGGAAGCTGGAATCTGCCAGGATCCTCTGCGCACAGACCGATTCCCCAGTTGCGCGACTAACAGAAAAAGGTGTATCCAGAATAGGCAAGCCCCTGGATGATATCAATACCGCCATTGAAAACGCGGGAACTCTTGAAGTTTACAAGCTTGAAAAAAACGTCAATATTTTGGCTACTGTAGCCGGAGCGGCTCCAATGATCGGTTTTTTAGGAACAGTAATTGGTATGATCATTGCGTTCCATCAGTTAGCCAGTAGTGGCGGACAAGCCGAAATGGGTGCCCTGGCTTCCGGTATTTATACCGCGATGACCACAACTGTAGCGGGGCTTGTGGTAGGTATTATTGCCTATATGGGTTATAATCATTTGGTGAACAGAACTGATAAGGTTGTGCACAAGATGGAAGCCAATGCCGTGGAATTTCTCGATTTATTGAACGAACCGGTATCGTAACTTAGATGAAATTAAAAGGAAGAAATAAGATCAATCCGGAATTCAGCATGTCGTCTATGACAGACATCGTATTCCTGTTACTCATCTTTTTCATGCTCACTGCTAATGCACCTAATGCTTTGGATTTATTGCTTCCCAAGGCGAAAGGAAAATCGACTAATACACAAAACGTTTCGGTAACCATCAACAAGAACCTTCAGTATTTTGTAGATAACGAGCGGATCAACGAAGAATATATTGAAATTGAATTAAAAAAAGCACTGGAAGGTAAAGACACACCTACCATTATCCTTAGGGCAGAAGAGAGTGTAGCCATAAAAGAGGCTGTGAATGTCATGGATATTGCGAACAGGAATAACTATAAGGTGATCCTAGCGGTGCGACCAAATTAATGTCACTACTCGACACGAGACACAAGAAAAAATCTTTCACACTTACTACAATCCTTTTAAGTGCCCTCCTTCTATTGATGTTCTACATAGGGCTTTCCTATTTAGAACCTCCCATTGAGAGTGGGATCACCGTAAATTTTGGAGCTTTGGAATTTGGAATGGGTGAAGAGCAGCCCAAGGAAAAAGTGAAGTCGCAACCTGTAAAAAAGCCAGTTATAAAGGAAGCAACACCAGTCGAGGAAGTGAAATCTGAAGAAGAAGCGGTTCCCGAATCTGCATCTGAAGAAAAACCAGCCGAAAAACTTCTCACGCAGGATAATGAAGAATCCATCAAAATAAAACAGCAAAAAGAAGAGGAAAAGAGGGCCGAGGAGGCCGCCAAAAAGGCGAGAGAAGAAGCTGACAGAAAAGAACGTGAACGGAAAGCCGCCGAGGAGAAAGCAAGGCAGGAACAGGAAGCTAAAAAGGAAAAACTCGATGCACTCCTGGGAGGTTTAAACAGCGCTGACGGAGATGTGGTTGGTGGAGAAGGAGACGATCAGCTTGCAGGGGATAAGGGCAGTCCTGATGGGGATCCTTATGCTACAACATATTACGGTAGTCCCGGTTCTGGTAGTGGCACGGGAGGTTACGGGCTAAGTGGCAGGTCTTTGGCTGGCAAAGGAAAAGTGCAACAGGAGTGCAACGAGGAAGGAAGGGTTGTAGTAAAGATTACAGTTGACCGCAATGGTAAGGTTATTAAGGCCGAACCCGGAGTAAAGGGCACTACTAATAACAATCCTTGCCTGTTAGATCCAGCACGTAAAACGGCATTGTTACACCGGTGGAATGAAGATTCCAATGCTCCCGGCCAGCAAATAGGTTTTGTAGTGGTCAACTTTAAACTAGGAGAGTGACCTACCAACAAACCCTTGAGTGGATGTTTGGGCGCTTGCCCATGTACCAGGTCAGGGGAAAAAGTGCATACAATTCCAAATTGGACAATATTCTGGCCCTGTCCGATCAGCTCGGCAACCCACATACTAAATTCAAGAGTATTCATGTTGGTGGAACCAATGGCAAAGGTTCCAGCAGTCATATGCTGGCTTCCATACTACAGGAAGCGGGATATAAAGTAGGGTTATATACATCTCCTCATTTAAAGGATTTTAGAGAACGGATCAGGATCAACGGTGAAGAAGTAAGTAAACAATTTGTAATTGGATTTATAAAACGGAACAAAAGGTTTCTGGAACAAAATAAATTGTCATTTTTTGAAATGACCGTAGGCATGGCCTTCGATTTTTTCTCTAGAGAGCAAGTAGATATTGCTGTGATCGAGGTGGGATTGGGCGGACGATTAGATTCTACCAACATCATCACGCCTGAAATTTCATTGATAACCAATATTGGCTGGGATCATACAGATATTCTTGGCAATGATATCGCTGCAATAACCACTGAGAAGGCTGGAATTATTAAGCCGGGCATACCGGTGGTGATTAGCGAATTCCAGAAAGAAACAGCCAACATTTTTAGAAATACCGCCGCGCAAAACGGATCTGAGATCGTATTTGCAGAAGAAAAGGTGACAGGTGAAGCTAAGACCACATTACTCGGAGATTATCAGCACAAGAATATTAAGGGTGTGATAGCCACGATCAATGCGTTACCCGGATTCTCAGTGACAGAAGAACACATTGAAAGTGGGTTACTTAAAGTGGTTCAGAATACTGGTTTGTTAGGCAGGTGGCAAGTTCTTCAGGGATTACCGAAAACCATCTGTGATACAGCGCATAATAGAGATGGAATCGTTGTTGTTCTTAGACAATTATTGGATGAGGATTTTGAACAGCTTCACATCGTTCTTGGTTTTGTGGAGGATAAAAACCTGGATGTAGTCTTGCCATTATTTCCCAAGAACGCGTGCTATTACTTTGCCAGACCTGCTATACGAAGAGGTTTGGATGTCGCTAAATTACAATTAGCAGCCAAGAAATATGGTATAGAAGGAACCACCTATAGCTCGGTACCGAAGGCTCTTGCCAGTGCCAGAATTCAAGCAACAAATTCGGATTTGATCTTTGTTGGAGGAAGTACTTTTACGGTAGCGGAAGTGCTCTGATTTTTTAGCTGGCTTTGTTTTGGGTAACAAAAAAACTACTGTATATTTGCACTCCTTTTGGGGCTCTTAGCTCAGTTGCCCGCCCGGATGAACGGAATCATCCGTTCGGACGGGGTTCAGAGTAAAACAAAAGTGGGGCTCTTAGCTCAGTTGGTTCAGAGCACCTGCCTTACAAGCAGGGGGTCACTGGTTCGAATCCAGTAGGGCCCACATCAAGCAGAAAAATCCACGTATTAAGCGTGGATTTTTTGTTTTCCGAAGAAATGAAAACTCTTGTTTTTGATTTCGTAGGGAAACAAAACATGCAAATTGCTTGGTCAATTTGCGATTTTTCTACCCCAACGCTTCGGTCGAGACAGGTTTGCAGAAGTGGTTTCACAATGGATCACGCGCCCTGGCGCGTAGTCCAGTTCTTGGTTTGAGGTAAAACAAAACATGCACTTGCGTTAACAGATGTGGATTTTCTCCCAACCAGTTGGCGAAAGAGGTTTGCAGAAGTGGTTTCACAATGGATATTTGCAACAATTGCATTTTAAATGTAATAATTCTTACATTTAGGCATGATCAGTGCCACTGCTATAGATCAAACTAAGAAAAATCAGCTCAGATGGATATCTATGCTGATCTTTTTTATTCTCCTACCCTTGTTGGCTTATAATCAATCCAGCAAGCTCGACAGTCTTAAACTTTTGCTGTCTACTCAATCAGATGATTCTGTAAAGGTCAACACTCTGTTAGAAGCATCCAGTCTGTTGTTGACCGCTCAACCCGATTCCGCAACCATATTTGCACAAGATGCAATAGACCTGGCGGAGGCGATTAACTATAAAAAAGGAGTGGGCTATGGCTTTAAGAATATTGGGATAATATATTACCATAAAGGAGATTTTGATGATGCAATTACCTATTGGAATAGGTCACTGAAAGCCTTTGAGGAGATCGATTTTAAACTCGGCATCAGTAATATTCAGAGTAATATTGGGGCAATCTATCAGACCAAAGGAGATGATCCGCGTGCCTTGGAATATTTTATCAATTCCCTCCGCAATGCGGAGTTGGTTAAAGACACTGTCAGGATAGCCACTGCTAATCTTAATGTTGGTACAGTCTATTCCAATTCTCCCGCAACCTATAGCCAAGCCCAAGAGGCTTATATTAAGGCATTACCAGTATGGCAAAAATATGATTATGCGGAAGGTCTGTTCATCACATATCTCAATTTAGGTCAGATTTCACTTTATAAAGGTCTTCCAGAATCCGCTCTCGAATACCTTGAGGAGTCTTTAAAATACGCAGACAAGTCCAGCCATCTTTTTGTGGATAATTTGAGATTGATGGGGGAGGCCTATTTAGAATTTAACAATTATAGCACATCTGAAAAATACCTGAGAGATGCGGTTTATGTTGCCCTAAAAATAAAAGCAAATAAAGAATTGGCCAGGACATACATAGTTTTAGCAGATAATCTTTACGAGCAAGGAAATTACAACTCTGCTAGGGCTAATTATGAAAAGAGTCTGGATCTGGCTAATTATACCGAGGTATATTATGATCTGGCCGATGCCTATCAAGGTTTGGCTAAAGTATATGCTCAATATGAGGATTATGAAAATGCTTTTGCATATCAGAGTCTATTGGCGCAAATAAAGGATACTATTAAGAATAAGGACTATGCCAAGGCGGTTGGTTTACTTGGGGTTCAGTTCGACCTTGAAACAAAAGAAAAAGAAATTAACTTGCTCAATGCAGATAATGAATTAAAGGAGGTTCAAATAGAAAAGGATGCCAGGGCCAAGCAATTACTTTTTGTTATACTAGCACTATTTGTGGCTATTATTGCCGGTTTTATCTTTCAGTATTTATACGTTAAGAAATCGAATAGGAGACTTGCTTTTGAGCGTAACCGGTCCGAACGAATACTTTTAAATATACTCCCGAAAGAAACGGCCGAAGAATTAAAGGAAAATGGATTTATTAAGGCCAAAGAATTTAAACAGATCACCGTCCTTTTTACCGATTTTAAGCAATTCTCTGTTGCAGCCAAGCATATCCCCGCGGATCAGTTGGTAAAAAGTGTGGATTATTATTTTAAGGCTTTTGATGAGATCACCGAAAGAAATAATTTGGAAAAGATAAAGACCATAGGCGATGCTTTCATGTGCGCCGGCGGTCTCCCTACAGAAAACACAACGCATGCCGAAGATGCTTATAACGCGGCCTTGGAGATACTTCAGTTTGTAAAGGATACGGAAAAGAATCCACCTGAGGGAATTCACCCATTTGAAATCCGTATTGGTCTAAATTCCGGACCGGTTGTTGCTGGGGTTGTGGGCACAAAAAAATTCCAATATGATATCTGGGGAAGTACTGTGAATATCGCTGCACGGATGGAATCCAAATCCGAACCCGGGCGAATTAATGTTTCTGAGAACACATATCAACTGTTAAAGGATAAAAAAGATTTCAGCTACCGTGGAGAATTTGAAGTAAAGAATAAGGAGATTTTAAAAATGTATTTCGTGGAAGATCAGGCAACTGTCAAAGTTTAATATCATTTATTATCGCTATGGCTGAATACTGGTAATTTAAGTCTCTGGTGAATTAGCTAGAAGCGCAAAGCGTTGATAGAAATATCATAGTAAAACCAATCTGTCTGAATCAAATTTATAATGCCGTGAGAGCGAACTGTACAATAAACTGCCAAGAAATCATGTTTGAATAATGGTTGATTTTTATCTCAATCTGTAATTAATGGAATTACTAAGCAAAAAAGCATATCCGGAGATATGTTTTGATCTCCTGGAAGAGATGGCGGAAAAATTTCCTGACCATCTTTCCTACCATACTATAGCACACATTATTGATGTGGCTAATGTATGCGATGGCTATATTAAAAGCTACCAAATTCCGGACGATAAAGCGTTGTTGATAAGAATTGCTGCCATAAGTCATGACTACGGTTACATGTTTTCTCCTGAAGATCATGAGGAGAGGAGCATAACCGAATTAAGGCCAAGGCTAAACAACTCATTTTCTGAGGAGGATATTGAACTGATCAACGGTATGATAAGGGCTACCAAAGTACCTCAAAATCCCAAAAACATTTTTGAAGAAATCCTCGCCGATGCCGATCTCGACTATCTCGGAAGAGACGATTACGACAGATTAAGTGAACAGCTATACCATGAATTTATACATTTCGGAGTGGTTGACACCTACAATCAATGGTTGGATGTGCAAATAGGATTTCTCGAAAATCACCACTACCACGGTAGTCTGGCCATTGAAAACAGATCCGCTAAAAAACTGCAAAAACTTGCTGAACTTAAAGCTATCAAAGCTGGTTTAGGTTAAGCTCAATGTGCCTAAAAGTAAGATTTGTAATATAAAGGCTACTACACGTATAAGTAAAGACATATAGCTTCCGATTGTGTAATACGTGTAAGGAAATAAATTGAAGATTCCGAAGCGACCATCGGCAGGTCTTAAATTATGGACCTAACAGTCTGGTATGTTGTCTTTAAGTCTGTTTTTGATGAAAATGCAGGATAGAAATGGCCATTAAAAGGTTCGAATGTCATTCCCTTTTTTTTTGTAATCCCCTATGAATTTACTATGTTTATAAGACCAAATGAAGTGATCTCACAGGTTTTGGGAATTATTAGCTTCTTTGAATTAATTTAGTTACGAGTTTCCCAGATATCTCCCCGGGTTATACATTTTTTGAAAACCTACTTCAACCCAGAGCAGTATTACTATTTGCTCAGATTAAAAAATGTATATGAGATCAACTAGAATTCTAAACTCACAGCAGTTATTTTGGTATTTTAAGAAATCAGGGTATATCCTGGTTATCTCCTTGCTACTTATAGCTTATAACTCACAAGCCCAGGATTATACTACCACAGGGGTTTCTGAAGATTGGATGGACCCGGCGGCCTGGATTTGCCAGGGAGGCCCTTGCAATGCCAATCCCGTTCCGGATAACGACGTAAAAAACACTTCTATCACAATTAATCACACGATTACTTATGACGCCAATCCGCCAGTCAAATTAGGTAATAATGCTAGCCTTATCATTGGAAACAGTGCTCTTTTAACTATAACAAGTAACCTTAACTTAGATACAGGAGGGACACTCAATATAAACACAGGAAAAATCTCCATAGGTCCGGGAGTTTTAAATAATCTTGGGACCATTAACCTAACCAATGCATTGCTGACCAAGGACGGCAACATCGTCAATGACTCAGAAATTACTATCTCCAATTCCTGTATCACGTTATCATCGGGAAATTTTAACAATAATGGTACACTTAATGGGAATGGTGGTGTAAAAGTATTGTCCGGTAATGTCAATAATTTTGGGACTTGGAGTCCGGATATCCTGTATTTTTATCTCAATAACGGCAACGGGTTACCGGGTAGCCTGAGTACAGAGGAAGAAGTGGATGCGCTTTGCGAATGCGCAGTGACCAACTGCGATATTCTTCCCGGTTATCCACCTAATTCAAAATTTGATGGAATTATTGGTTCTGCTCTTTTTTCATTAGGTACAACTTTCGATCCCAATGAAGGTTTTAACGAGTTTATTTATCAGATACGCGGCGACAATGAAGTGCTGATTGAAATTGTAATTGAAGCTGGAAGTTTTAATGCCGTTGTGGCCTTGCTTTCTACTTTCGGAATTAGCCCATCAGACTTTATTTCAGATGTTTATAACCCGGCCGATGATGAACGCGTTATCACCGTATTCTTTCCAATTGATGACCTTATCACACTTAATGAACGACCGGATATTATTAATCAGGTCTATGAGGTATCACCGCCAATTCCAAACACTGGTCTGATTGACAGCCAGGGAGATTTTGCGCAGAATTCAATTATCGCCCGCCTGGGGTGGAATGTTTCGGGCGATGGAGTGAAAATTGGAGTAATTTCCGATAGTTATGACCGTAAGAGTGGTGTAATTGTAGGGCCAAGTCCTGCGGTGCAGACAGATATTAATAATGACGACCTTCCGGACTCATCTAATCCAGTAAATATTGTAGAAGACTACCCCTTTGGTCCGGCTAGTGATGAAGGAAGGGCGATGCTTCAGATTGTTCATGATGTGGCTCCGGATGCAGAACTTTATTTCCGTACCGGATATGTTTCAGAAGGCAATATGGCCGCCGGAATTGCCGAATTGGATGCCCTGGGTTGCGATGTTATTGTGGATGACCTTACCTATATGAAAGCACCGTTTTACCAGGACGGCATTGTTGCGGACGCTATCAATGCAGCAACTGCAGCTGGTGTCGACTATTTTAGCTCGGCAGGTAATTTTGGTGTTCGCTCGTATGAAGCAGCTTTCACTGGGGCACCGGCACCCAATAATTTGCGCCACGACTTTGGAGGAGGCAATTTTTTACAGAATCTAAACCTGGGTATTGGGCAGTACATAATAGCACTACAGTGGGATGATGAATTTTATTCCCTGGGATCTCTAACAGGGGCGCTTAACGATCTCGATATTTATCTTGCAGATGATCAGGGTAATGTATTATACGGTTTTAACCGGGATAACCTAGGGGCCGACCCTGTCGAGATAATTCCATTCATAGTTATTAATCCGACAACAACAAATATTTTTATTGAAAGAGCCGCTGGGAATGGTCTTCCTTTAAATTTCAAATATGTGGTATTTCGCGCGGGTGATGACGGCCAGTTTAATGCGGTGCCTAATATAAATTCCTCCACTGTGGTTGGGCATGCCAATGCTGAAAGTACTATTACAGTTGGTGCGGTTCGCTATGACAATACACCGAACTTTGGGGGTGTATTTACAGCTCAGCAGTCTTCTTCACGAGGAGGAACATCTACAGAAGGAGAGGTGCGGAACAAACCTCTGATTATGTCTCCCACTGGCGTGAATACCTCAGTGGATCTTGGTGCTGTGGACTTTGAAAATGATACAATACCCAACTTTTTTGGTACGTCGGCTTCGGCCCCTCATGCCGGTGCATTGGCAGCTTTGATCATTGAGGCGAAAACAAAGTTTGGGGTAGACAGCTTGAATCTTGTTGATTCCCTGAGTGTTAGGAATCTTTTGATTAATAATGCCACGGATATGGGAGTTCCGGGATTTGATTTTGAAAGCGGTTATGGTTTTGTCTCTGCAGACAATGTGCTGGGTTCTTTCTCCAATGCCTCACCGAATCTACAAAAATTAAACCTAGCCAATTTGGATACTACACTGTATGATCCTGGTGATATTGTATTTGACCTGATCCTTGAAGGAAACTCATTCGATGAATCTTCGGTTGTTATCTTCAGGGGAGAAGAACTGGAAACCAACTTTTTGGACAACAATACCCTGGTGACCACAATACCCGAGTTTATTGGAAATCCTCCAATTTATGTTTTTACTGGACCAGGACCGCTTACCAATGGTTCCGACGGTGGCCTGTCCGATACTCTCACTTTCGAGGATCCAGTCATTTTGGACGTAGTTTTGAAACCCAATAATAAATCTCGAAGATACGGTGAAGCGAACCCGGAATTTATATTTACTTCCACCATAACAGATACGTTGCAACCATTGACACAGGAAGAATTGGATTTGTTACTCCCTGCAGTGAGCATTACTACCGAAGCTACGACAAATTCAATAGTCGGGATTTATGCAATAAATCTTGAGCTCACCGATGTTGATGTTGGTCTTTTGGAACTCTATAATTTTATCATCGAACCCGGGATCCTTAATATAGTTCCCATGCCTGTAACTATTACACCTCAAAGTATCGAGCCAATTGTATATGGAGATCCTTTACCAGACATAACTTTTGACTACGTGTTTGGCGAGCCGGGAGGGACGCCGGCAGAAATAGATCAATTGGTTGCCAGTAATTTTACTGAAAACCATGTGAACGGCATTTCCTTGGTCAATGGATTTTCATTAGTAAACGGACTGTCATTAGTCAATGGTATATCATTAGTTAATGGTGAACCAACCATAAATGGTATTTCTTTAGTCAATACTTCGTTTTTCGTTTCTGAGTCTACTGTGGATCAGGCCAATACTGTCCAACAGAATGGTATTTCCCTGGTTAATGGGAGCACAGATACAAAAGTCATAGAATTCGGGGCCGATCTGTTTTCCCTAGACAATATAGAGAACGGAACTTCTTCCAGTATTACGAATGGCATCTCCTTGGTTAATGGATTCTCATTGGTCAATGGCATTTCACTCGTAAATGGAATTCCTTTTGTCAATGGAATTTCCCTTGTGAACGGTATTAGTTTTGTAAATGGTATTTCATTTGTAAATGGTATTTCGTTTGTCAATGGTATTTCATTTGTCAATGGAATCCCCCTGGTAAATAATGAAGCAGATCCTATTATCGATGCGTTTCAGAATGTTTTGGTGGTACTTAACCAATCCGATGTTCCGCAAGATCCTGAAAATGCCGATCCAGTAGATATAAAACCCGTCAATGTAATTACAGGTCTTGATGCCGGCACTCAATACTGTCTCCCGGGTATCATCCTGGATTCAAATTTTGAGATCTATACAGAACCTAAGGAATTGGTCATTCTCCCTGCAGAGCTCATAGTGACCACCCAGGACACTGTTATAACATACGGAGATGATATACCTGAATTTGAAGGCGTGCTCGAAGGTCTACAATTCAATGATACCGAAACTGATGCATTTCCAGAGGGAATCGAGTACAACGTGGACTGTGAAATTTGCGGTGTGGCAAGCAGCCCTTATATGATCAGTGCGAGTGGTAACAATACCTCTGCTAATTACAACATTACGTATAACAATTCCGGATTTCTTTCAGTAAATAAGTTCGATCTTACAGTTACCGTGGAAGATGCCAGCATAGTTTATGGTGATCCGGGTCCTTTTAACTTTACAGCGAATACTACACCGGTCGATTTACCATATGGAGAAACTATTAATGATATTTTTGGCACGCTGACATTCAGTCCTTCAGATGGTTGTACCGATACCGAAATTGTTACCATAAGCCCCCAGAATCAACCGGATAACTACGCCGTAGTATATGAAGATGGTATACTCAACGTACAGAATACCTCATTGTCACTTGAAATTGGCTCAAATTTCATAGCTGAAGGAGATGCCATACCCGATGATTTCGGTATCGCCGCGTTCGGGCTGGTTTGTGATGATCCGGTTCCTGATATTGCCGATTTTCAAATCTTTAATTTAGACGGTACGCCGGCCTCAGGAACACTGGTGGCGGGAGAATATGACGTCTTTGCTGATCTGAGCTCTTTAACGGGTTATACCTATTACAATATTAATCAGGTGCCCGGAAAATTGTTTGTCAATCCTTCTGTAGGATGCAATGACAGGATAAAGGCATCCGACCTTTGCAGGTCCCCTGCCAGTTTACCGGGCAATCCAGAGATCAATACACTATTGATTTTTACCTATGAGAACCGTTTGGATATTCCCATTTATATACCTGTTGGAAATAACAACAAACTAAAAGGAAAAGCTTCTTTTGTTGGTACTCCTCCGGAGTTATTTTTACCTGGTGAGCATACATTTGAGATCTATACCGATGGCGAGAGCTTGCAGTGGGAAATTAAGACGCCTGGTTGTAACAGTTTCTTTAAATCTGCGAACGGCTCTAATGCTGATCCCTGCTCCATTGATTCAAGGGCAGATTCGGTAGTCTTCAATGAAACTACAGTGGATGAATCTTTGGTTTCAAAAATATATCCAAATCCAGTTAAGGATTTTGTTACTCTAAATATGGGCGAGGAGCCTGTAGCCTTTACAGTGAGCATATTTAACGAGGCAGGTATCCTTCTTAGTCATAAGGAATATCCTCAGAATAAATACTACGAGCTGCAACTGGATATTTCGGGGTATCGTTCAGGAATCATTTACCTGATCGTGGAACAGAATGGAGATACTTCTGTTTACCGGATAATCAAGGAATAGGTAGCATAACTATTTAAAATGCAACACGTTTAGAGTAGTTTAAATCCTCCGATTTGATAATTGGCTTTACATTGAATGCCCTTTTAAGGATTGGGTGGTAAGGTTGTTGAACTTTCCTAAATTGTGAGTGGTTCGTTCTGTGGTTCTAATTTATCAGGTTACCTCTGAGGATTAAATATTCCCTTATTATGATTTAAATCAGGATTGGTATTAACAGATAGAATAATATTCTTTATCCAGTATATTTGGGATATAGCGTAAAACGGACCTTTCATTTACTTGTAACTATTACTAGAAAATATGAGAAGCAAAATTTATAATTTTTTGGTCAATCCAATAGTTGTGGTTTTGGTAATTCTTACCAGTGCAACGCTTACTTATTTTACGGGTGGACTCGGATATATATTCGGTATTATCATAGCGTTAATCGCCTTTTGGGGAAATAGATTCAAATGGGCTGATTTTGGAATTAGCAAGCCTAATTGGGTGAAAACAATCCTCAAGGCGTGTTTACTGGCAGTGGGCATATTCTTATTAATCGACATGGTAATACAACCATTTGTAGAGCTAACTTTTGGGTCAATAGATTTG
>JBPCUI010000164.1:0-8331 GCA_051011235.1 Flavobacteriaceae bacterium | reverse complement strand
TTGAGGTTGCACGAATTCATACACCATATGGGGGGTGTTTGCACAGATCATTATAGCCTCGGCGCCGGCCTTCTCTAATTTTCTGGCAACCTCCAAATACTTCAGGTTGATTTTTTCCTTATCCTGTTGGCGCATAATCTCGATATTAAGACTATAGAGGATTAGGGGAGGATTACCCTGAGTGCCTATCTTTTTAGAAACCAATTCATTGATTAGTCGATAGTACACAACAGTGGAATGCCAGGATGTACCTCCGATTAGCCCTAATGTTTTCATATTCTTCAAGCTTTAATGCACTTTTATAGACCTGGCCCTTTTACCTCATCTATAAATTGGATATACCACAGCCCTCTTATGGCATTCATTTGGTATCCTTGAGCGAGGTCGTCAGGATAAAGGTCCTGAAGTACCTCCAGGGTTTCAGGTTGTATCTGTTCATTGGGTATACCGTGACACTGAAGACACATTGCGTTGGTGACTATAGGGTAGTAAAAATTAACCTCCTTTTTTTTACGAACAACTATCGGATCAAAGGAATCTGCAGGGTCCTGATTACCTTCATAAGATCTAAGATAACGCAATTGCTCTTCATTCACTTTATTATTAGGATTCCTTGGTTTATCCGTAATTCGTTTAATTATTACATTATGATTTTGAGCCATACTATCGGTAAGCTTAATTGCCTGAGTATTGCAGAAAGCAACTGCACCGGCCGGACCCTTTTTCTCAAGGGCTCCAATAAGATTTTTACCTAAAACGGCCTGGGTAGATGTCATATAAGACATACCCATTTTAGAATAATCCACCTTAATCTCTGCCTCCTTATGAATTGAGGAGTCTACTTCGTTTTCACCACTCGAATGACGATTTGTTTTCACATCTTTACATCCCAGGATCACAATAATGAAAATGGGCCAAATGATGTTTCTGTAAGTCAGTAATTTTTTCAATTGACAGTTTTAAAAATTATTCCCAGTTCAGGATCCCTCCCTTTAGGTCAAATACCTTGATAAATCCCATCTTAAACAGCCTCCTTGCCGCCCGCTTACTGCGATTACCTGATCGGCAATAAATATACACAGGCTTTTTTCTATCTAATTTTTTAAAGGCCTCCATAAATCTCTTTGGTTGGAAGAAGTCTATATTGATTGCCTTGCCCAGGTGTCCGCCGCGGTATTCCTTCTCTGTGCGCACATCTACTAATTGTACGTTTTTATTTATAACTGCTTTCTTGAATGCAGAAACATCCAGTAATTCAAATTTATTTTGATCCTGAGTCTTAGGTGCGAATAATGAGCTGAATAAAGACATAAGCTATAATTTTTAAAGGAGAGAAAATTCAAAGAAGGGAAACGACCATGGTGATCACAATCGTTTCCCTCAACAACCAACTAAAACAATATAAACCAATATTAAAGCATGGTAGTCGGAGCAATATATTCCGATAATTCTACCTTCGTTTCTTCTTTTATTCCATCAAATCCTTCTGTAATATCCATGAAATCATTCCAACCCCTTGATTTGAGAATTGAGGCGGCCACCATACTGCGATAACCACTGCCACAATAGACTACAAATGGTTTATCTTTTGGGAACTGTGCCAAATGCCGATTAATCTCATTTAAAGGAACATTGATGGCTCCAACAATATGTTCGGAGTCATATTCGCTCTTCTTTCTTATATCAATAATGAAAGGTCTTTCAGTTTTATAAGCCTTTTCAAAATCTATTGAAGTAATACGCCTTACACTATCAGATTCTTTGCTGGATTTGTCCCAACTCTCATAACCTCCTTCGAGATAACCCAATGAATTGTCATATCCAACTCTGGAAAGTCTCGTTATTGCTTCTTCCTCCTCTCCTGGATAGGTGATCAACAGGATCGGTTGTTTTACATCCGGTATCATCTCTCCCACCCATTGGGCAAACTTTCCATCCAAAGAAATATTGATACTATTGGGAATAAAGCTTTTGGCAAAATCTTTGGCTTCGCGCGTATCGAGCATAAGTGCATCGGTTTCGTTGGCCGCAACTTCAAAAGCCTCTGGTGAGAGTGGTTTTTCACCTCGTTCCATAATGGTATCCAGGCTTTCAAAACCTCGGATGTTCATAAGAACGTTTTGAGGAAAATACCCGGGAGGTGCAGTTAGGCCGGTAAGTAGTTCTTTTACGAACTCCTCCTTCGTCATATCCGGGCGAAGGGCATAATTAGTTTTTTTCTGTTGTCCAAGCGTATCCGTTGTTTCATCGCTCATCATTTTACCACATGCCGATCCGGCTCCGTGGTTGGGATAGATAATCAACTCATCACGGAGTGGCATGATCTTGTTACGAAGTGAATCGTACAAATGCGCAGCGAGTTTCTCTTCAGTCAAATCTGAAATCACGTGCTGGGCGAGGTCTGGCCTGCCTACATCACCAATAAACAGCGTATCGCCGGTAATAATACCGTGTTCTTGGCCTTCCTCATCGATGAGTAAATAGGTGGTACTTTCCATGGTATGGCCCGGTGTATGAATCACCTTAACTTTATAATCACCAATCTCAAATACCTGGTTATCTTCTGCTACGATGGTCTCATAACTAGGTTTAGCAGTTGGACCAAAAACAATCTCAGCACCTGTTTTCGCTTTCAGATCTAAATGTCCGCTAACAAAATCGGCATGGAAATGTGTTTCGAATACGTATTTTATGCGCGCATTGTCTTTTTGTGCCCTCTCAATATAAGGTCCTACTTCTCTAAGGGGATCAAAAATTGCCGCTTCACCCTTACTCTCCAGGTAATATGCAGCATGTGCTAAGCATCCTGTATAAATCTGTTCTACTTTCATTTTTTATCTTTTATCATTAATTGTGATTATAAAATTATAAAGGGATTGGAAAAAGTCCCGTAACCTAGGTTACAAAGAGGGATCTCCCTAGAGAAAACTTTAATCATAAGTAGCAGTATTTCAGGTGCTTACAATAGAGCGCCTAACAGCCTAAACCCCACATATCAATTTTATGATTTTTGTCATAAAAGCTTGAAAATCTCGGTTTTACTTTTGCGCAGAACAGTTTTCTATAACCAGCAACATGTAAAAAAAAATCACACTAAAACCTGCCCTATTGGTAGGTTTTCTGTTGCATAAATCACAGGAACTATGAGAAACAATCTTCTTCAATTAATTATGCTACTCTTTGCCACTGCCATTTATTCTCAGGCAGGTCATATTATGCAGGGAGTTAGTTCGGTAAACATGTCTATGGGTGGTGCTGCTACAGCTCAGCCACTAGACATTTCCGGGGCCATACATTGGAACCCTGCTTCTATTTCTGCTTTTGAGGAGAATAGTGCGAGGTTCGACATCGGCCTATTCTTTTCATCTCCTGAGTTAAGTTCAACTGTTCCCGAATTTGACACAACTGGAACGCCAACAGGTAACTTTTTCAGTGGTAGTACAAAAGACGACCGTGGCATATCGCCCTTGCCCAATCTTGCATTTGTTTGGGCAAGTCCTGAAAGCAGGCACAGCTTTGGAGCTTCTGCATTCGGCATCAGTGGTTTTGGAGTTACTTTCCCGGAGAACGTCTCGAACCCGATTAACGCACCTCAGAATTTGGGAGGCTTTGGTCGGATCGAATCTTCATATATGCTCTTACAAGTAGGATTTACCTATGCCTATGAGCTTTCTGATAAGTTCTCAATAGGCGTACAACCCAATTTCGACCTCGCCTCGCTCGAATTGATGCCCAACCCAACCGCTAACCCGACCGCAGTAGGATATCCTTCTACTGATGCGGCTACTGCCACGGGATTTGGTGCACAATTTGGATTGTTTTTTGATTCAGGTTCCGGATTTAAAGCTGGCGCATCCTATAAAACCCAACAGTCTTTTGGTGACTTTGAATTCAATAATACCTATCTGGACAATTCTACAGGTACCAACAAGCTGAAGCTGGACTATCCCGCTATACTTTCGTTTGGTGTGGGGTATTCAGTTGGCACGGTCGATTTAGCTGTTGATTATCGTTGGGTGAACTACGAGAGTACTGACGGATTTGATACTACCGGTTGGACACCCACCTTTTCTGTAGCCGGTTTCGGTTGGGACAATATCAGTATTATAAGTGCAGGTATCCAGTACAAAGGAATCGACAGATTACCTTTAAGACTGGGATATACCTACAGTTCCAACCCTATATCCGAGGACACGGCTTTCTTTAATGTGCCGGCCACTGCAATCATTAAGAATGCTTTCCAGCTCGGTCTTAGTTACGAGATAAACGACCGTTGGGCTATAGACGGCATGTACCATTACGGTACCAGTGGTGGATCAACGAGCGGACCTCTTTACAATCCACAATTCATAGGTAATTTCCCACCTTATGGCGCTATTCCGGGCAGCGAGGTATCCTATGATATGAACACTTCCATGGTAATGGTGGGTGTAAGCTTTAAATTGAATAGTCAAACTCCGGATAATTAAGAACTGACCAGACTATTAAAAGACCCCATTAACTCGGTTGATGGGGTCTTAGATTTTTAAAGATCTCTACAGATTAAATTTTCACAAAATGTTAATACAGTAGTTGTGAAATTTTGTGTATAATACAAAGTTTCTCATTAGTAGAAATAATGAGTTAGTTAGTTTATCAGGCCCCGGGAGACCGGGGCTTTTTTGTAATAATCTAAAACTTCCGTTTTCTCAACTGCTTAGTTCACCGGCCTCCAGGGCTTTTTCCAGTTCGGCTTTAACACTAAATAAGGATTTAAAAAAACGGCCGCCATCTTTCTTTTTGAGTGTAACCAGGGTTTTATTCCCCGTAGCATACGTCACGCGGATAACTTCTACTTTAGTATTTTTTACCAGATCGAGGTCTGGAATACCACCTCTTTTAATGATTATATTTTTCTGCGGGAATAACACATATTGGAATTCATTTCCCGAAGGTTCTTCAATGGTCAATATGTCCCCGACCTGGATATCATGGGTCTGACCAAACGCTGAGTTCGAAATCACAAAAGCTGCGAATATGATAAAGAACAGTACTTTTTTCATCACAAAATCATTTATATGTTAATAATTGGTACTCAAAAATACGAAATTAATAAATATCCTCATAATCCTTAACCTTTTAATTGGGGTTCCTAACCCCACCCCAGGTTTAAGATAGTCCCAGGCACTGCTTTTCGCAATCAGTATTTCAGAAATGTTAGATCCTAATATACCATAACAATCAATTAATCCAGTCCTATCAACTTTATCAGAAAAGTTTTAATGCCTTCAACAATAAAAAAATCCAATGCCAAACGCATTGGATTTTAAGTGTAGAAACGACTTAACTTTTTGTCTAATTGTAATTGATTTCCCTTAAATTATCATAGCCTCTATTGGCGATCAAAAAAATAGATGTTTACTTCTTCAACTCCGTCTCCATCTTCATCTCTGGATTCGGTAATCACAAAGGAATTTCCATCGAGCACTATGGTACCGTCAAGGACCAATCGGGCATCACCCGTCTCTAAAGTATATTCTTCGTCCAAATCACCGTTGACCATACCTTTAAAATAATACTCTACGATAGTCAATCGATTGTTACTATTAACAAAGGCCCACTGGCCTTCACTGATATCTTCAAATGTTTCTTCAATATAAGTGGCCAGACAATTCTCATAACTGGCACCTTCATCCAGCCAACGCTCAGTGCCGTTGAATACTGCCCTGTAAGAACCATCCCCGTTGATTCGTACTTCACCCGAAATTCTGTTATAACATTCATCGGCCTCTATGACTTGTCCATTGGCGCATTCAAAAGTATAGCTATAACAGGCTTCCTGGCCGGTTTCAAAAACAATATTTTGTCCGTCTTCTGACCTTTCTTCCCGCACCATTACCCAATTGCCGTCCATATCGTCTTTTCCACCCCAGCTTTCGACAGTCACACATACCTCTTGAGGTTCACTGATATTGCCTTGTTCATCATAAACACAGATTTCATAGCAAAACTGTCCGGGGGGTATTTCAAGACCAAAATCCACGTTGATAGTAGTGTCTTCGTTCTTAGCCAAGAATGTACCTGATTTGCTTTGTAGACGGTTCAAGAAGGTCGCATTGATTCCTTTACCTGCTGAATTGGCTGCAATATTGACATCAAAATATTCCTGGGCAGCAATACCATCATTGGATCTGAATTGAATATAGGCGCCAACAGGATTACCGTCTGAGCTCAACGTTATATCGAATCCTTCGCCTAAAAAAGCTGTACTGGTCGAATTAGAGACATCAAGGCTTATAGCCCCGTTCGGGCTGGGAGGATTGCCCTGTAGTTTGTTTGCACCTGAAATAATGACATTGGAAGAAACCTCATCTGCTTCCAACTGTACACTTTCCAATTGTTCAGCTTCTTCGGTGGTTATGGTATCATTGTCAACATCATCACTAGCGCATGAAAAGAATATTCCAAGCAAGGCGGCGATCAAAAGGTAGTCCAATAGTTTCATAATTAAATGGTTTGATTTTACTGTAAGTTATTTCCTTCAATTGAATCAATCAAATAATTGTTGTGAACTAGTTCATAAAAGACGTGTAAGTGTAAAGTATTGATGTTAAAGTAGTTAACGCCAAGTTATTTTTGTGAACCAGGAAGGCTAATCCCTAACAAAATCGATTTATTATGTTGTCGGTAGAATATTCGCCATCGCTGTTTCTCAAATTATACTCCAGGAAAGCAAGATCAAAACTTCAGTACCATTTGACCCTTGTATGATAGTAACTTCAGGGACTCCTAATTGATAGTTAAACATCCCCGCCCAATGTTATTTTCAAGTCTGTTTTTCAAACTTAGATCGACCCATTATTTATCAAATATTGGAAGTAAATTATGTAATTCGGGGATTAGGAATCTCATATCATATTCTATATATTGTAATAAAAACTTTAATGGAAAATACGAACAGTCTTTCGCTCCTGAGCCAGGTAAAAGGTGCAGAAAGTGCTTTTCTGAAAGGCAGGCGAAATAGGGAAGCAGACCTGGAAAGTGCAGTCAAATATTTTCTGGAATTCTTAAAAGGATTTGAAAGTTTTGACTTTAAGCAGCCGTGTGTAACTGTCTTTGGATCGGCCAGGTTTGGAGAGGATCATAAACACTACCAGTTGGCCCGGCAGACAGGATATGCCCTGGCTAAAGCTGGATATGCCGTAATGACTGGGGGTGGCCCTGGAATTATGGAAGCTGCTAACAGAGGTGCCAGAGAGGCAGGAGGATTAAGTCTGGGATGTAATATCCAGTTACCATTCGAACAAAAGGTAAATCCGTACGTAGATAAATTTATCGAATTTGAACATTTTTTTGTCAGGAAGGTGATGCTGATTAAGTATTCTTCCGCATTCGTAATTTTGCCAGGAGGATTTGGAACCCTCGACGAAGCTTTTGAAGTTATTACGCTTATTCAAACGGGTAAACTTGATAAATTTCCTGTAGTGTCTATGGGCGGAGAGTTTTGGGACCCATTGAGAGGTTTCGCAAGTGGAACTATGTTGGCAGAAGGCGTTATAAGTGAGAAAGACTTTAGCTTTTTATTTCCAGCCAAAGACCCCGAAGAGGCCATCTCAATTATCAAGGCCGGTGAACGCAAATAATATCGGAAATCAGACTTGTTACAACTCGTATCCTTAGAAATTACAGATTACCGTGCTATCAAACACGGGCTTTTGGATTTTGGTCAAACAACAGTCATCATAGGAGAAAACCGCTCGGGGAAAGCTACGCTGTTAGAAGCACTGGCCACAACCCTCGATCCTGCCTTAGATGATAAGCTACCGGTTTTCAAACAACTGCACTTCCGCCAACACTCAAATAAATCCATCCTAGAGAAGAAACTGTGTATCAATCTTCGGCTGCGACTGAATAAATCCCAGAACTCCGGTGAACTAGAAGTATTTCAGCTATTTCCAACAAAAGCAGATGGTCCCGTCACCACCTCCTCGCTTTTTGAAATTACATTCAATTCTGTTCTTTCCCCTGCTGGTATTCAAACAGATTGGAAATGTTCTAACCTTCGCGATGGCTCCAATACCAGCAACCCATTTTTATTGAGAGCACTCAGGCAATTGATTCCTGTGGTCTGGTTAAAAAGAGCGGCCCTCTTAGGTTATAATGCTAATGAGCAAATTCTTGATATTTCCACCGAACCGGCTGAGGATAGAATTACTCAATTAAAACAGCAGATCTGTTATCACGCAGCAGAGGTCATTCAGGGCCGGACAACAAACCAAAACGCCAGCGTAGCTAATGGTTTCGAGGCTGTTAAGTCTCTGGCAGCTGAATTGAAACGGGATGCCACTAATC
>JBPCUI010000163.1:0-3262 GCA_051011235.1 Flavobacteriaceae bacterium | reverse complement strand
ATGTAGAAATGGGCATTAACTATGTAATGATCATTTCTACCAATGCAGGACTTTGGGCATATAACCTGGGCGATACAATCGCTTTTACTTCTTTGAATCCATACAAGATTACCGTTACCGGAAGAATTAAGCATTTTATTTCAGCTTTTGGAGAACACGTAATTGCCAAAGAGGTTGAAGAAGCAATGCAACAAGCTATCGCATCTTCCTCGGCTATTGTAAACGAATTTACTGTTGCACCGCGTATTAATCCTGATAAAGAAGAACTACCCTACCATGAATGGTTCGTTGAGTTTGAGAAGCTTCCATTGGATATGGTAAAATTCAAATCGGTCATTGACCTGGCGCTACAGGAACAAAACTCTTATTATTTTGACCTTATAGATGGCAAAATTCTGCAACCCTTAAAAATCAGAGTAGTTCAACCGGGCGGATTTACAGCGTATATGAAATCCATCGGGAAACTCGGAGGTCAGAATAAAGTTCAAAGGCTAGCCAACGACCGTAAAATAGCCAATGTTCTAATGAGCATGTTATCGCGTTGAATTCTGCCCTAAGAAGACATATGAGCAGAGGTCAAATTCCATGTCCTTGCTGCCATTCACAAATTTTAAATGTAATTTTGCCCGGAATATGAATACTAAGAATGATACGGCCAGGGCCAGGGAATCAACAGATGCCATTGAGAGGCTTTATGTTACCATGAGGCACCTTTTTAACCGGGGTTTTTACAAACCTATGGGAATTTCGGGCGAAACATTGAAAAATGCACTGCTTTTGCTCAGACCTGAAATCTATGGCTCTATAGCAGAAGAAAAGACCGAATTAAATGGGCTAATCTACGTATTGGAAAGACTGCCAGATGGAATTGAACAATGTCGTTATATCAATTTGACATCTGAAGAAGGATTTTCAAAATCTCATTTGAAAGCAATAATACCGCCTAAACGCCGGAGGAATTGCTACCGGATTGATGCTGAACAAATGAATGTTGAGATAACCAGGGGCAGATCGGATATTTATGACATCCTTACCCACCTCACCTTTCTTTTTATTGAATCCCAGAAGATATGTGACAAAGTACTGATCGAAGAGACTCAGAAGACAATTCGCGACTGGAAAAAGCTGGAAGAAGCCATTCAAAAGAAGAAGCTAACTCAGTCCGATAAGGAATACGCTCTTATACACACGGCAAATTTTCTCGGAAGAACCTATGTGGAAACTCTTGAAGTCTATGATAAACTGGCCACGAAAAAAGACCCGGACAGGTTTTTAAAGATTATCTACTGGATGGGTAAATTATCGATAGAAGAAGCAACCGGAGGTGAAAAGCGTATTATTACATTTAGCGCACTTTTACGCGAACGCCTGGGCCATCATATACACGGTGAAGCATGGGCCGACTCTATCAAAAAAGTACTTAATAATAAAGATCTTTTAACAAGGCCAATCCATATCATTAGTGCTAACATGCATTCTGTTGTGAATTCACTGTTTGCGAGAAAAGCCTTGACCAGGGAATTTCCGGAAGGCGAACGCCTTAAAATATTTCAAGCGCTCAGTCTTCAGAAAAACCTCGCAATGAGACAAAAGGTAATCGCCTTGGCTAAGAAGAATGGTATGATTGAGATTGACGACGTATCGGGCACCAACATTGATATTCAGATATTTGACATGGCTCGTTTGGGCAAGGATTCTTGTTGCTATGAATTACCCAAAGGCATTTCTGACGACAAAAAACCTGTTATATTTGTTATGGACTACGCCTTTGGCGAGCAGGCCTTTGAAACCATTGACGAATTGCTTAAACCTTATAGATCGGAAGATAAGGAAGCCGTGTTTCTAAATGTAGCCTCCATATCCATTATGGGTAAAGCGGGTATATTGGAAGGCGGCAAAGGTGATCTGATGATTCCGACAGCCCATATATTTGAAGGTACCGCAGACAACTATCCAATTGATAACCAGTTTAAGGCGAAAGATTTTGAAGGGAACGATTTAAATGTATGCGAAGGAACAATGGTCACCGTTCTGGGTACCTCCCTGCAAAACAAAGACGTACTGAGGTTTTTTCATGAATCCACATGGGGCGCCATTGGGCTGGAAATGGAAGGCGTACACTACCAAAAAGCAATCCAGGCAGCCTCTAAGATCCGCAAAAGTATCCGTCCCAATGTAAAAGTTCGTTATGCCTACTACGCATCGGACAACCCTTTAGAAACAGGAAGTACATTGGCCTCCGGAGGACTGGGCACCACCGGGGTTAAACCTACCTATCTGATAACAGATAAGATTTTGAATCAAATATTTAATTCTGAATAATGGAAAATCAATCACCTGAACACAATAATAAAGCTGAAGAAGTTGATTTAGGCCAGTTATTCCCAATCATAGGTCAGGGTTTTGGAAGTCTTTTCAGAGTTTTTCTGAGATCGTTTGTCTATTTAAAAAGAAAGGCCATTTTACTAGGCGCTCTGATCGTTGGAGGATTTTTATTAGGACTGGGGATCAATCAGTTTGTCGACCAAAAATTGAAAACCGAGGTCATTGTCAAACCCAACCTGGAAAGCAAGACGTATCTGTACGATGTGGTCGCTGAGATCAGTACCAACCTTAAGAGCCGGGATACCGTATTTTTTAAGGGGTTAAATATAGAGCCTAGAAATACAGTGGGTTTCGGAATTGATATTGAACCGCTGAAAGAGGAACAGGCAGATGATATCACCAATGAAATAAAATATCTTGAATTACTTGAGAAGTTCAGGGATGAAGAAGGCGTTCTTGAAGTAGTACGAAACGAAATCCTGGCAAAAAGCACCCTAAATCATCGCATAACCTTTACTTACAGGTATTCTGAAGGAGGCAGAGCCACAGCAAAGGCATTGATGAATTATATCAACTCTAACGAATATTATGATGAGCTGATCAGCTTGCGCAATCAGAACGCAAAAGAGCGCATTGCATCAAATGATACCTCGCTAAAACAGATAGACGAGCTTATCGCAGGCTATAGCTCAGAACTACAACGCGAAAATATATCGGGAGGCTCCATTGTTCTTAGTGATGCAGAGCCACTGAACGTTGCGGGTCTTCTGAATATAAAGAAGGCACTAATCAAGGACAGCGAACAGAGAAGACTGGAGATCCAGGATAATAAGGAAGCCATTAGGATCATTAGTTTTGGCAATACACAGAATGCCAGAGAATCGATTTTTAAAAGACCTACGATATTAATTCCAATCTTACTCATAGTGCTATACTT
>JBPCUI010000162.1:0-2543 GCA_051011235.1 Flavobacteriaceae bacterium | reverse complement strand
TTATTGAGAAGGTAGAAATCAGGAGTTTCAAACAAGAAACCGTTCCTGCTTATTTGCTTTCCTTTGCTACCATCTTCAACTGCTTCAATACCTATAAGGGCATTGACATTGTGGTCGCCAAATATCTTGGTATAGTTCAAAGTATTGGTCCATGTCCAGAGGAAATTCTGGATATTTTGCTCGGCCAGTGTATTGGTGGCCAATGGCTCTATATGCTCGGGATCCAGTGCCTGGAATCTACGGCTGTCAAAATTCTCAACCGATCCACTGAAAACAGTTTTAAAATTAAGGCCATCAATAATTTCTGCATTCAAATAAACGTCTCCAAATACGCGGAACCGTCTGTTGAAATTGTCTTTGGACCTTACAAGGTTGGCATAGGGACTTCTTGAGTTCCCGAGCCCACCTGAGGCCGTACCGGCGAGAACACCATTATCATCCCTGATAGGGATTAAAGGACTGCTTCGCAATGCCTCGTTCACGGGTCCAAATGCACCGGGACTACCGTCCTCGCCACCGCCAAACACACCTGTCTCCGTATTGGAATAAGAAACACCCAGGTGTTCACCAACGGTCACGCGACCTAGTTTAAACTCTGAATTAAGTCGAGTAGTTCCCTGTTCGAAACCGGTATTTATAAATATACCTTCCCGATCCAGGTAATTTGCAGACAAATAGTATTTACCTGTTTCATTACCATTAGAAACGGCAAAGGATACATTATGTGTCCAACCATCCTGTCCAATTGCATCCAACCAATTAGTACCCCCTGGCCTCACTGTAGCTGTTGCAGGCCCTCCGGTAAGAGGATCTACGTATCCAACCAATGCTGATGGGACCGTAAATGTACCCGTACTTCCAGGGTCGTATTGTGGGTGGGTAATAGGAGAACCATCATTGGTCAGACTCTGAAATACCATATCAGCGTGTTGCTGCGCGTTTAACAGATCTGGCGGGTTGGCTGCCCTTGAAAACCCTGTATAAAGATCTAAAGATATAGTGGGTGTTGCCTGATTATAGCCACCGCCCTTTGTTGTAATGATCACTACCCCATTCGAAGCCCTCGCTCCGTATATGGCGGCCGCACCATCCTTTAGAACGTTGATCTGCTCAATATCCGCAGGGTTGATACTATTTAAAATATTCGCATTGTCGGTCTGTACACCATCTACAATATATAGCGGATTGGTATTATTACTCGTACCAAATCCACGAATGGTTACTTTAGGAGCTGCACCGGGACTACCGGCGTTATTTACTGTAACCCCTGTTACCCGTCCTTCCAGCGCTTCCGCTGCGTTGACAATAGGAGCCTTGGTTGCTTCTGCCATATCAACAGATGCCACAGATCCGGTAAGATCACCCCTGGTTTGTGCAAGATAACCCGTTACTACCACCTCACTCAGCTGACTAAAATCTTCAGCCATCGTAATGGTAATTGAGGTCTGACCATCCACACTAACCTCCTGAGTGGTAAAACCGACATAACTAATTACCAATACTGCGTTTGTAGCAGCAGTAATAGTAAAGTTTCCGTCAAAATCACTCTGGGTACCATTGGTAGTACCTTTTTCCACTACATTGGCGCCTCCAAGCGGAGTACCCGCATCATCGGTAATCGTACCCGAAATAGTGGTCTGGAAATCAGCCGTATTTACGGAATTGTTGAGTTCTAGCACCGGGTTTGCCCATATTGGAGCAGCCGATAATAGAACGATCATAATAATAGCCTTAAAAACTGAGAAAGACCAAGGGAATTTCCATGGTCTTCGTTTTAACGCATGACTTGTAGAGTTCTGAATCATAATCGCTAGATGTTAAGTTAATTTTAAGTTGTTGAGTGTCAGTAACTTATTAACAATACCACGAAATCGTTTTCGCGGTATTGTTAAAAAAATCTTTAATTATTCGATAATAATACTAAAATATTGTGAATTAGTTAGAAACCGGCCTGTTATTTTTATTAATTCTTAGCTACATAAAAATATATTTCCAAATTGTTATGTACGTAACTCCAACCGTCTAAATAGAACTTCATAATTCAGCTTGCTCCTTCTTCAATAATTTGAGAATGCAGATAATATAGCTTCGCAACAATTTTAATTTTTAAATTAGGGGAAAATCCAATCAATATGCAGATTATTGAAAATCCGCTGGTCTATGATGCAATAGTAGTCGGTTCCGGAGCGGGGGGTGGCATGGCAACAAAGATCCTGTCCGATGCCGGCCTAAAAGTCGCAGTAGTAGAAGCCGGGCCATTTTTCGACCCCAAGGATCCCGATCAGATGACGCAACTTAAGTGGCCCTGGGAGTCGCCTCGCAGAGGTGCAAATACAATTCGCACCTTCGGCGATTTTGATGCTGCATTCGGAGGTTGGGAAATAGAGGGAGAACCCTATACCCGCAAGAATGGCACCAAGTTCGATTGGTTCCGGTCCCATATGCTGGGTGGAAGAACCAATCACTGGGGTCGCATATCACTCAGATTTGGCCCAAAGGATTTTAAACACAAAGATGTGGATGGTCTGGGCGATAATTGGCCT
>JBPCUI010000161.1:0-6506 GCA_051011235.1 Flavobacteriaceae bacterium | reverse complement strand
CCTCTGTGTCGGTCAAAGAACCTTTGTCGTACCTGGCTCTTTCCAATTCGATCAGGGCAGCCGTTGTCACCTGGGCCAAAAGCATGGCATTGGATTTAGGGCCTTATGGCATCACGGTGAACAGTATATTAACCGGCTTTTTTAACACAGAGCGACTTGAACAGTTAAATAGTAAAAAAGCCAAAAAAATGGGTATTAAAGAAGATGAAGTATGGAAGGCCATGAAAGAGCTGACCGCGGTCAAGCGAATAGGCGATCCCTCTGAATACGGATTTTTAACTACATTTTTAGCTTCGGATAAAGCTTCTTTTATTACTGGTACAGCCATTCCAATAGACGGCGGATATCTCAAATCCCTATAATCGTTCAATAGCCGATTTCTCTGTCAAGGCAGGTTCGAGACCCGGGCTGATTTCCAGAGATCTGTTAATCCACACGAGTGCTTTTTGCCTTTCAGATTTCTTGCGATAGATTTTGGCAAGGCGGTAATAGGCCCATTCCAGGGGTACCCCATCCAACACCGTGTAATTATGGATATATTCATTTAGATGGATAATTCCTTTATCCATTTCTATCTCGAATTCTGCACAAATTTTCCCTATTTGATAATTTAGTTGATTTCTATCTATAATCTCCTTCTTGTCGAGTAATGTCAGGGCTTTTAAATAATTGATTTTGGCCTGTTCAGGGGCTTCGTCGTACTCGTACACATAGCCGAGTGCGAGGTAACCATCTACAGCCGAAAGTTCCTTGAGTTTTAGTGCGTGGTCATAGGCATTCGAAATACTCCCTCCAACAAGCGCCGGCAATGAAACATAAAGATCGATCAATGCCCAATGGGCTCCGATATGTTCGGGATCCAGTTTCAGGGCCTTTTTAAAACTGGCTTTGATTTTTCCGAGCAGAGGCAAGGCCATAAACAGATTGCTGTTCTGGGCTTTTTTCGCCAGAACACCCCCATATCTAAACTGGAATTCAGGGTTTTGTGGATACTGTATTGTTAGCTCACGGTAAACTTCAATTGCCTTATCCCATTGCTGCTGATAGCCGAAAACTTCACCCAATTTATCTTTGAGAATAGGGTCCGGATCTTTCTTAATTGACTCCTGAAGTATTAATTGGGCTTTTTGGTAAGAGCCATTCCGGATATGGTTCTCTATTGATTCGACCGACAGCTGGGGAAACCCAATAAACGGTAGTGCCATAAGAGACAAGAGTTGAAACCAACGCATAGCTACTTTTTTAGGTTCTTAGTCGATATTGAGAGGGCAACCTTAAACACATGTCATTCACAATCATCATTACAGTTCGGCAATCTTTGCCTTCATTTAAGTGCCTTCCTCTGTCGTATAATTTGAAAGGGTAGAAGACATGCCGGGTCTTAGAAAAACGAAAAAAATACAGTCTTTGGTATACAATTCTCAATAGTAACAATCATTTGAAAGCTTGTATATCTTCTTTGATATGTACTATGCAAGTCTGAGAACAACAATTAAATATGATCTGCAACTGTTTGGGAAATTACGTGCTGTTATGGCTGTTTCGTTCCGGTGAGGGGTTATTTTATTGGATAGAATATTGAAATCTCATTTAAGTAATACGCAGTTTGCGCGACCAACTACAAAATATTCTTAGTATTTTTAAGTCATTAACAACTAAACTAAATTCTTATGAATTCAAAAGTTTTTATGGTTCTGCGAATTCTCTTAGGCCTTATTGTCTTGATTTTTGGAGCCAACAAGTTTCTAAACTTCCTTCCTCCCATGGAAATGGGCGAAGATGCAATGGCCTACTTTGGTGCGCTGATGAGCACACAAACTATGACCCTTGTCGCTGTTGTGGAGATATTGGCCGGACTGGCATTAATTTTTAACAAATTTGGTGCGCTTATGTCTGTAATTTTAATGAGTGTTTCGGTTAATGCCGTACTCTACCACGCCACATTAGATCCTGCAAGTATTGTACCTGCGCTGGTACTTTTGGTCCTTAATGTTCTAATGCTGATCGGTTATAAAGCCAAATATCAGGAAATGTTAAAAGGATAAGTTAGCAGATCCCATTTCAACAGAGCGATTGTACAATTACAATCGCTTTTTTTATGGGCTTTTCTTTATAGGTGGGTATTTGGCAAAGACCTTATTCACGATCTCATAAATTTTCTTTTCCCGTGTTGCAGGTGCCGCATTATCACTTAGATTACTAACGCTGATTGCCTGCCAGAATAATTGATTCTTCTGTGTGTCCACCAAGTCAAAAACCAATTCACGTTCCAGCGAATTTCCACCCAGTGGGACACCTATTGAAACTCCACCACCAACATTACCACCTGTACCCCCTACCCCAACTCCTACGGAACTGTTCGACGGACTGTAAAATGACTGGCTTTGAATATTGATCAGGAACTCAGGTTCTTCAGACAGCTTAATTCCTTTAGTCTGCATCATAGAATCGATAGCCTCCACAAGCCGTTTCGTATCCAGATCGCTGAGTCCTGTTGCCATGTCCGAGAAATAATTATAGGTGCGGTAACTGGAAAAATCTGTAGACTGATCATAATCGTAGTTCACCCGGACCGACGAACAGGAGAGAAAATAAAATACAATAAAGGGCAGAAGTAAGTATTTCATCTCACCACAATTATATAAAAATAACGTAAAATGCCGGTGATTATGATGAAAATCTTATTTATTGAGTGAAGTCCACAGCAGGTCCTTTAAATCCTGGAGTCCGGTTTGAGTCAGTGATGATATAAAAACGAAGTGCAGTTCCTTCAGATCTTTTTCAAGTTCCAGGCGCATTTCATCCATTAGTTCATTATCGAGCATATCCGATTTAGATATAGCCAGAATACGATCTTTATCAAGTAGTTCAGGGTTGTACTTTCGCAATTCATTCAGAAGTATATTGTATTCCGTGGAAATATCCTTGCTATCTGCCGGGACCATAAATAGAAGTATGGAATTTCTTTCAATATGCCTGAGGAAGTAGTGCCCAAGACCCTTACCCTCGGCAGCTCCCTCGATGATTCCGGGAATATCGGCCATTACAAAACTCTTGAACTCGCGATAGGGTACGATCCCAAGATTGGGTTTTAGCGTTGTAAACTCGTAATCGGCAATCTTCGGTTTAGCCGAACTCAGAACCGATAGTAAAGTCGATTTACCCGCATTCGGGAATCCCACCAGGCCGACATCGGCCAAAACCTTCAACTCCAGTATAAATTGTTTTTGAGCACCTTCAATTCCGGGTTGAGAATATCTGGGTGTCTGGTTGGTGGGAGATTTAAAATGCCAATTGCCCCTGCCACCGAGGCCTCCCTCCAAGATCATCTTTTCCTCGCCGTGTTCGGTTATCTCGAATAGTATTTTGCCGGTCTCCGAATCCTTTATTGCGGTTCCCAGAGGAACTTCAATTATCTCATCTTTACCGGCTGCACCGGAACTCCGGCTCTTTCCTCCAGCGGCCCCATGGCCGGCTTTAAAGTGCTGTTTGAATTTGAAATGGTAAAGGGTCCAGAGATTTTTGTTGCCTCTGATTAATATATGGCCTCCCCTACCGCCGTCACCACCGTCAGGGCCTCCTTTGGCCACGAACTTTTCTCGTCTTAAGTGGGCAGAACCCTTTCCCCCTTTGCCCGAAGTAGCATGCACTTTTACATAGTCTACAAAATTGCCTTCAGTCATAATGGTGATTAAAAATAGCTGTCTACAGCAAGAGACCGTATCGTTTTTGTAAAGAAGCTATGAAAAACTTGTTATACAGCTTGTAAGGCGTCAATTACTTCAGTTAATCGCTCAGTAATTTCATCGATAGAGCCAATTCCATTGACACTGTGAAATTTTCCCTGGCCAGAATAATATTTTCTCAACGGAGCTGTTTTCTCGTTGTACTCATCAAAACGATTCTTGATTTTTTCTTCATCCTGATCGTCCGATCTTCCACTTTGTTTTCCTCTTTCCATCAATCGATTTAACAGCACTTCGTTATCCGCTTCGAGGGCAATAGTGGCATCGATACGCATATCTTTTGAGTCCATCAGATGATCCAGGGCTTCTGCCTGTGCATCTGTCCTGGGAAATCCATCGAAAATAAAGCCATTTGCCTCCGGGTATTTTTCAACTTCGTCACGAAGCATTTTAATTGTCACCTCATCCGGAACCAGGTCCCCTTTGTCTATAAAGGATTTTGCCAAAATTCCCAATCTGGTCCCTTCCTGGATATTGTATCTAAAGACTTCGCCGGTAGATATATGCCTTAAATTGTACTTTTCTTTTAAATAAGAAGCCTGCGTTCCTTTTCCTGCACCCGGTTTTCCGAATAGGACAAGATTGATCATTTGTTTTTGTGTTAGTTGATAAACAGCTCTAAAATTTCTTCCCAGTTCTTTATAGTCCAGACCGTAGCCTACGATAAATTTGTTTGGAATTTCCATACCAAAATAATCTATAGGATACTCTCCGTTGTAGGATTCGGACTTGTAGAATAAGCTGGCAATTTTAAAATCTTTCACATTGGTATTCGAAAAAATATGCACCAGTTCCTGCAGTGTGCGGCCGGTATCGATAATGTCTTCAAGGATTATGACGCTTCTGCCTTCAATATTGTCGGGCACATCGAGCAAAGTTTGAACAATACCTGTGGAAGTAAGACCGCGGTAAGAACTTAATTTCACGAAGCAAACCTCACAAGGGTGAGGATAATGTTTGAGAAAATCCGACACAAACATAAAGGCCCCGTTGAGTACGCCTACAAAAATAGGAACCTGGTCCTTGTAATCTTCGGCGATTTCCAGTGCAATCTTATTAACTGCCGCAAGTATATCTTCTTCCTTTAGAAAAAGCTTAAACCGTCTGTCGTGTAACTTTATCAATGGTTTGCGTATAATAGGACCGCAAAGATAACATTTTGATTTCGCTTTTTGGGCCGAAGAGCCCTGCTTTCTGAGAATTAGGTGTATTTTTGCACATCTCAAACCATAGCTTTCAAAGGGCAAAAATCTATGCCGGTAAACTACTTTTCTTCTGAATTTACGCTTGGGATCCTCGGAGGAGGTCAGTTGGGTAAAATGCTACTCTACGATACCCGCAAATTTGACATTCGCACCGCTGTTTTAGATCCATCTGCGGATGCACCTGCAAAAATTGGCTGTGATGCATTTTACGAGGGTGACCTTATGGATTTTGATACGGTTTACAAATTTGGCAAAAAGACAGATCTGCTTACTATTGAAATTGAAAATGTCAATGTCGACGCATTGGAAAAGCTGGAGGCTGAAGGAGTAATTGTTCATCCACCCACCAGGGTAGTCCGCACCATTCAAAATAAGGCGAGGCAAAAACTCTTTTATATAGATAACAATATACCAACTGCTTCTTTTTCAAGATATGCCTATACCAATGAGATTAGCGATAGCATTGCTAACAGCGTATTGAGTTATCCATTCGTTTGGAAAAGTGCACAGTTTGGATACGACGGTCAGGGTGTAAAAATTGTCCGTTCCGAACAAGAACTCGAAGAACTTCCAAATGTTGAGTGTATTGTGGAAGAATTAATAGATTTTAAAACTGAATTAGCTGTAATTGCGGTTCGAAACAGTGCCGGAGCAATTAAAACCTATCCCGTGGTCGAGATGGAATTTCATAAAGAGGCCAACCAGGTGGAATACGTCATTTGCCCTGCCCGTATTGATCCGGAAATATCTAAGAAAGCCAGGAAGATAGCAGTTAAACTTGTTGAGAAATTGGACCATATAGGATTATTAGCGGTGGAGATGTTTCAAACACAGGATGACGAAATCCTGGTAAATGAAATGGCTCCAAGACCGCATAACAGTGGTCATTACAGTATTGAGGCTAGTTATACGAACCAATTTGAGCAACATCTAAGGGCCATATTAGGTCTGCCATTGGGGAATACAAAAAGCAAAGTGGGTGGAATAATGGTAAATTTGGTCGGCGAAGAAGGGTATTATGGAAAGGTAGTATACAAGAATATCGAAAAGATTTTGGAATTGGAAGGCGTAACACCCCATATTTACAGTAAAAAAGAGACTCGACCTTTTAGGAAAATGGGCCATGTAACCATTATCCATAAGGATATAAAAGAAGCGCGAAGGGTGGCAGAATCGGTCAAAAAGACCATTCGAGTAATCAGTAAATCAGAAAAAGATGAGTAAAGTAGCGGTTATAATGGGGAGCTCCAGTGATTTAGGGGTAATGCAGGAAGCCATTGATGTCTTGAAAGAATTAGGTGTTGAAGTCGATACAGATATTGTTTCTGCACATCGTACACCGGATAAAATGTTTCAGTTTGGCAGATCGGCCCATAAAAATGGTTATAGCGTTATTATTGCCGGAGCAGGAGGTGCTGCACATCTGCCCGGGATGGTGGCCTCACTCTCTCCTCTCCCTGTTATCGGTGTACCTGTAAAGAGTCGAAATTCCATTGATGGCTGGGATTCCGTACTTTCTATATTACAAATGCCAGCCGGGGTCCCTGTGGCTACG
>JBPCUI010000160.1:0-9807 GCA_051011235.1 Flavobacteriaceae bacterium | reverse complement strand
GGATTTCCCTCAATCTCGCCCTCAAGCAAATTCGCGATCTGACTTGCCGTAAATTCCAATGCTTACTATTTTAACATTTTGATTTGGTGCACACAAAAGTAAGAAAAATTGGTTAGTCCGCTAAAATATCTGATACCCAATAAACATTTGATATAAGGCTTTGAAATTAGGCTCCTTGATTGGTTTTGGACATCTGTACAAAGCCCTAATCCAACTCCTTCGGATAGCACATAAAATATTTAACCACACTGCGCGAAAGCGCTTTCAGGTTGAGATGATCAGAAGCGGCGGCCACATCTAATAGTTTTCCATTTCCCTGTAAGATATGAATGGCATTATCTTCTTCATTATAAGCGGTATTTTGAATCTGACCTTGAAAAACAAAATACGAGGTTTCCTCATCACTCAATTCATGCTTTATTTTGAAAGCTTCAAATTTAGTGCTGAAGACATTTTGACTAATCGGTTGGTTCTTTAGCTCAATCCTTAAGAATCTCCGGTTGAGGATCATCTGGCATAATCTGGATAGAACAAAGTCCTGGTGATACTGCCAATTTTTAATCGCGGAAAGTATATCTATGTCGTCTAAAAATGCGAACTGACGGAGAACTTCGAAATCGAAGTTTTCGGTATCGATTACACGATCCATAAAAAACAATAGCGGTTCGCTGGCTTGAAGCCCTTCAATCCGATGAAGTTCTTTTGCCCTTTGCAAAGTTTTTATCAGTAGTTGCTCGGCCACAATTCCCGTTTTATGAAGGTATACTTGCCAGTACATGAATCTTCTGGCCATTAAGAATTTTTCGACCGAGTAAATTCCTTTTTCTTCAACTACAAGCGAATTATCCGCAACATTTAACATGGTGATCAATCGCTCTGCATTGATATTGCCTTCAGCCACGCCGGTATAGAAGCTATCTCTTTTTAAATAATCAAGTCTATCTATATCTAATTGGCTTGTTATTAATTGATTAAGATACTTTTTTTTATGTGTTCCTTTAAATATATTTAAAGCCATTTCCAGTTTCCCATCGAATTCTTCATTCAATATTTTCATAAACTGCAACGAAATTTCTTCATGGGTAATGCCATGGACTATACTATTCTCCATAGCATGGGAAAAAGGTCCGTGACCAATGTCGTGCATAAGAATTGCCAATAACAATCCTTCGGATTCTTCATCGGTAATGGGTACTTGCTTAAATTTGAGAACCTGAATGGCCTGTTGCATTAGATGCATACTTCCCAGAGCGTGGTGAAAGCGCGTGTGATGAGCACCTGGGTATACCAAATACGATAGTCCCATTTGCGAGATTCGTCGAAGACGTTGAAAATAAGGATGACCTATAAGATCAAAAATTAGTGCGTTTGGAATTCTAATAAATCCGTAAATTGGATCATTAAATATTTTCAGTTTGTTCGTCTCGGGCAAAACCATATTCTTAGCACGGTAAATATAAGGAGTTAATGAACAAGATAGCAATCCTCTGGGTGGATGATGAAATAGACCTCCTAAAACCCCATATTCTATTTTTAGAAGATAAAAACTATGAAGTTACCACTTGTCAAAGTGGCCAGGATGCCCTGGAAGAAATAGGGCATAAGCGTTTTGATATAGTTTTCCTGGACGAAAACATGCCCGGCCTATCCGGCTTAGAAACCTTAAATGAAATCAAGGTGCAAAATGCCACCCTCCCGGTGGTTATGATCACCAAGAGCGAAGAAGAATATATAATGGAGGAGGCTATTGGCAGTAAAATTGCCGATTACCTGATAAAGCCCGTAAATCCAAATCAAATTTTGCTTTCATTAAAGAAGAATCTTGATCATTCACGCCTGGTCTCCGAAAAGACAACTGCAAACTACCAGCAGGAGTTTCGAAAAATTGCTATGGATCTCACCATGGTAAATTCGTATGAGGAGTGGGCAGAGTTGTACAAAAAACTGATGTACTGGGACTTGCAGCTCGAAGAAATTGAAGATTCCGGCATGTTCGAGATCCTTGAATCTCAGAAAACAGAGGCCAACGCACAGTTCGGTAAATTCATCGAAAAGAATTATTCTTCATGGTTTTCCACTAATGACGGTCCGGTAATGTCGCATACATTATTCAGGGAATTAGTACAGCCCCAACTTGAAAAAGGACCTACTTTACTGATTGTAATTGATAACCTGAGGTATGACCAATGGTATGCCTTTGAAGACGCACTCGCCCCTTATTACAAGAAGCGCAAAGAAACCCCTTATTGCAGTATTCTCCCAACCGCTACACAATATGCCAGAAATGCGATATTCTCGGGACTTATGCCCCGCGATATGGAAAAAAAATATCCTGATTGGTGGAAAAACGACACAGATGAAGGGGGGAAAAATCTCTATGAAGACAAGTTCCTGCGAACCCAACTAGAGCGTTTAGGTCTGGATTTAAAATGGGAATATCACAAGATAAGCAGTTTGCGACAGGGCAAACAACTCTCGCAGAATTTTAAAAGTCAGAAAGACAATGATCTCACCGTAATCGTTTATAACTTTGTGGATATACTCTCTCATTCCAAAACAGAAATGGAGGTTATCAAAGAATTGGCTTCAAACGACAAAGCCTACAGATCTTTAACATTGAGTTGGTTTAAAAATTCTCCCTTACTTGAAATTATTCAACAGGCCCAATCACTTGGTTTACAGCTGATTATTACAACGGATCACGGCACAATAAATGTCAAACAACCTTCCAAAGTAATTGGTGATCGCGAAACAAGCTTAAACCTGCGTTATAAAACAGGTAGAAGTTTAACCTATGAAGAAAAAGATGTTTTGGAAGCTCGTGACCCAACTGAAGTTCACTTGCCCCGCATCACGATGAGCAGTTCGTTTATTTTTGCCAAAAACGATCTTTTTTTCGCCTATCCGAATAATTATAACCACTATGTGAGTTATTACCGCAACACGTATCAGCACGGCGGAGTTTCGTTAGAAGAAATGATTATTCCTTTCGTAGTACTCGATCCAAAATAAGCATGGAATTAGTATATACTGAAGATCAGCTTGGAGATATCGTTCTTAAAATCCTCGCCGTTTCAGAAAGTAAGATTATTTGTTTAAACGGTCCTATGGGATCTGGTAAGACCACATTAATTAAAGAAATGGTTCGGGCCCTGGGCGGAGCCCAGCAAGGCAGCAGCCCTACTTTTAGCATTGTAAACGAGTACAGTGGTAAAGACGGTTCCTTATTGGGGTTTCATTTTGATTTCTATCGTTTGGAAGATGAGAAAGAAGCGCTGGACATTGGTCTGGAGGACTATCTGTCACAAGATGTGTGGATATTTATGGAGTGGCCCGAGAATATTGCTTCCCTAATCCCACCGGAAGCAACCCGACTCACCATTGAGGTGCTCAATCCTCTTACACGGAAAATCATCCTGGAATCTTAATATATTAATAGGTTCCTTTAAATATGTATTTAATTATCTGCATGGAATTACCAAATTTAAGACTATTCATACTGGGCTGTTTGATATGGGCATTACCCCAAATCTCGTATGCCCAGCAAGAAACCCCTTGCCAGGGTGGAATTTATGAGCTCGTAGATCCATTTATGGGCAACTGGAAAGAATATACTGTGACCGTGGATGGAGAGGTGTTTATTGGTGATCTGCGTTCAAGTAAAAGCCCCGATGGATGTACTATTGCACAAAGATTTGTCAGCGCAGACGGCAGCTTTTCCTATCAGTCCTTTGGATATGTTGAGGCTTCTTCGGGCTTATGGAAGGAAGTCTATGTTTTTAGCAATGGAAACAATTCTGAATACCAATGGTTGAAGGAGGGAGAGGATGTTTTAATGCGTCGCACCGGTGGAACCCGTCAATTGAAATACATGCATCAGTTAAGGTTGACGAACATAGGAGAGAAATCCTATGATGTTATCGAAGAACATTCATACGACAAGGGCCAAACCTGGGAAGACATCGAATTAACCCGAATCAGAAAAGATAAAGGATGAGAAAAAAAGTGGATTTTGACAAGTGGTCTTCACCGCAGTTGGAAAAGCAGGTAAAAAATCTAAAATTCGGCACAGGGTTACTGGCAGGTCTTCTTATCGTGCTCTTTGGAGTAGCACTTTATTTATCAATTGCCGAGAAACGATTTCACCCCGTACTGGTAACCCCGATCGCACTGTCGGTTATCATTCCGCTGAATTTCAAGCGAATCAAAAGCATCAATAAGGAGATTGAACGACGAAATGACCCTGGTACAGATCGAGATTGATAAGAAATAGTGAGTCCCACCAAAATGTTATCTGATTATCTGCTTGAACTACCTACCTTTTCTTTCTCAAATCAATTATGGCGCCTAACAACAGCACTAGACCCAGCGAGAATTTATAAACAATGTAAGCTGTTCTTGATAATTCGACACCAAAAAATACCTCATGTAATCTTTCTGAAGCTGGAGAAAAGAATAAAAACAGAGCGGATAGCAAATAGACCAAGCCGACCAAAACAAAAAAATAGTTAACCAGATTTTTCATTTTTATCATTCCAATTTGGCGATAAATTCGTACTCTAAAAATAAAACTGCACAAAGACCAGAACTCTGTGCAGTTCACAACCAACTCTAAGCTACTTAAACATTCTAAGAAGCTTTCCGCCACCGAAAACGGCAATCGCCACCTCCAGAACGTCTCCTACGAACACGCCTGCCTGGTATGCAGCGCCATCGTGTCCGCCATTTATCAATTTTTGTTCTTTTATATCTAATTCTTTCATGATCGTCTTTTTAGTTATTTCCACATAGAACTGAGGCCGTCATAAACTCCTCTGAAGAAGTCGGACATTTCGTGAGATCTATAGGCGCTACCCCAGGATCCACCACCTCCCCAGCCTCCTTGAGTAGAAATCATAGCTCGTTTGTCAAGCTCAGTCAAATTTTGTGTTGTTATAGTATCCATGTCTTTTTTTTAAAATGGTTATCGAATATTTGTTTTAATGATCATTCTTATCCGGACGATACGAATATAGATTGCAAAGCTGCAGTTGGCTTGCAGCTCAAAACAAAATTGAAAAAAATGTGCTAGATGCTTTGGAGAACCTCCATCATTTTATCGCGGCGTTGCCCTATCTCCTGTCCTGTCCAACTTAACTTGATAAGACATGAGATGGTACGCGACATCCAATGATCTGATTCCGGATAAGAATTATCCTTCCATCGATTAATACCCGCTCTGATTGCCGTATTCAGCGGACCAAGTGAAATGGTTTCCTTTAAATGCTGCCACTTTTTGTGATAGTGCCAGTTGTTGTCGTACCAGTAAAAACAACCGTCGACCCCAGCCTGCATCAAAGAATCAGAAGCCTTACGAGCCTTTTGTTCATCTGGGAGGAAGAAATTGAGGAAAGAGTAATTCTCAACCCCTCCTTCCGGTACACGTCTAAAACTTACCCCCGGAATATTTTCAATCCCCTTACGCAGGAAATGGTAGTGACTCTCCTGAATTTTTAAGAATTCATCAAGTCTTCGAAGCTGGGCCAGCCCAACTGCAGCATTTAACTCTGAAATACGAAAATTATACCCCAGAAAGGGGTGGTTTTCAGCTCCTCTGTCCGTGCCGATGTGATCATGACCGTGATCCGAATAGTGGTCTGCCTTTAAGTAATATTCCTCATTATTGGTGATCAGAGCGCCGCCTTCACCGCTGGTTATCGTTTTGACGTAATCAAAGCTGAAGCAGCCCAAATCTCCAACACTGCCAAGGGATTTTCCCTTATAACTGCCTCCAATAGCCTGGCAGGCATCTTCCAGCAGTATCAAACGATGCTCCCGGCAGATTTGTTGCAAAGCTCCTAAATCGGCCATAGATCCGCACATATGAACGGGCATGACCACCCTGGTTTTTGGAGTAATTGCCTCCCTGACAGCCTTTGGGTTTAAGGTGAGTGTATCATCGATATCGACCAGTACCGGAACCGCCCCCAAAGCTAATACTGCTTCAAAACTGGCAACGAACGTAAATACGGGTAAAATCACTTCATCTCCTTCACCTACCCCACAACTGGCCATTGCAACGGTCAGGGCAGCTGTGCCGCTGCTCAGCAGCTGCGCGTGCTTAACATCCATTCGCTGGGCCAGCAATGCTTCCATGTCTTTTGCCTTCCAATGGCCATTTCGCATGGCGTCAAAACCATAACGCATAAGTACCCCTGAATTCAGCACATCCTGGGTTTCCTTTCGTTCCAGATCTCCAAATAATTCAAATCCAGGCATCGTTTATATGTAGATAAAGGTTGATAATTTCCTCCTTATAATTTCAGATCAATAACACTGTCACTCAGCCGGCGTCTGACCTTTTTCAATCCCGAAAACATATCGTCTTCTGCTCTGTAGCCTACCGGCAGCACCAAAACAGAACTAAGACCACGTTTATTAAGATCCAGGATCCTGTTGTACTCCTCCGGGATAAATCCTTCCATCGGACAGGCGTCTATATGTTCCACAGCGCATATTGTCAATAAATTCCCCATGGCCAGATAGGCCTGGTTTTTAGCCCATGCCAGAATCTCCTCGGGATCCTTTTTTGAAAAATCGTCCATCAAATACTGCTTAAACGGATCTAAAATTTCGTCCGCTGTCCCTCTGATTTGCTTCACTCTATCGAAATAAGAGTTTATATAGGTCCCATCCACTTTGTTCTCCACGCAAAGGACTAACAGATGTGATGCCTGGCCCACCTGAAGCTGGTCAAGTGAATGCGGCACAAGTTTCTGCTGAATTTCCTTATTACTCAGCACCACCATTTTAATGGGTTGAAGCCCATAGGAAGTGGCTGTAAGATTAAATGCCTTTTTTATTAGTTCTATCTTTTCCGAAGATAGAATCTTATTTTGATCAAATCTTTTTACGGCATAGCGCCACTCCAGATCTGCAATAATATCGCTCATATATCTATCAATTAAAGAACCACAACTTTATCGACATCAGGACCACCATTACAACAAGGAATGTTTTAATATAATTATCTCCCTTGCGCACCGATAACCTGCTTGAAAACCAGGCTCCTGTTCCGTTACCGATGGCCAGGATAAGGCCTACATGCCAAAGAACTTTGTCATTGTACAAAAAGACAGCCAGGGCAGAAAGCGTGTAGATGAAAACTACAGCTACTTTGGTTGCATTAGCCCTTACCAATGACATATGATTCACGTAATGCAAAAATAAGAGAATTACAAAACCGATTCCTGCATTGATAAATCCGCCGTAAATACCGATAAAAAAAAAGGCTATTATCCCAATCCAAAGGTATTTGCCGGTCAATCTCTCAGTCAGTTCGGCCGCGCTGATCCTGGGCTTAAAAACGATAATCAATACCACAGCGATCATAACTATCGCCAGGATCCGGTTAAATGTTTCACCCTTGATATCAACGGCGATCTGAGCACCGATGATGGCTCCCAGGAGCGCGGAAATACCTAAGTATACGTTAAATGGAAATGTAGAAACACCCTTGCTTTTGAATCCTGCAACACTGATTGCGTTCTGGATCACTATAGCAATCCGGTTGGTACCGTTGGCAACACTTGGGGGCAGACCCAGAAATATCAATATGGGTAAAGAAATTAAGGACCCACCTCCGGCAACCGTATTGATGAATCCTACAACAAATCCTACCACAACCAACAGCACATAATGATACCATTCGTCCATTGGGCAAAAGTACATCTTATTGCCCACAATTGAAATCTGAACGGCTTTTACTCAGGTCGCGGTGCAGGAAACCAGGGCCTATAAACAGAAAGGCAGCTTCAATGAAGCTGCCCTTCCAACCATAAACAATCCGGTCAATTCAGCCCAGAGTGAACGCCCGGTGTTCATACGCTACTTCATCAGGAAGCAAAATCCAATTCTCTGAGCTTTTGCAGGGCTTCAGATTTGGAGTTAACATCCAGTTTCAAATATATATTCTGTATATGGAAATTGATGGTGCTTGGGGTAACATACAGCTTTTCAGCGATCGATTTATACGTTGCTCCCTGGCCAAGATGTTCAATGATCTGGTTTTCCCTTTCAGAAAAAATCCTGTACGATTTCTTCTGAAACATGGAGATGATCATTTTAGCGATATCACTGCTCAATGCAGCTCCTTCATCACGGATTGAATTAAGGGCTCTCAGCAGCCGCTTTTTAGTGACCGGTTTAGTGAGATAGCCATTAGCCTGAGCCTTGAAAGCCTTCTTGATCCCGTCGAAATCATTTTGGTTGCTTACCATAATAACCTTTACATCGGGATTTTTTTCCTTATAGAGCTTAATTCCTTCTATTCCGGAAATTCCTTCCGGCAAGTTTACTTCGGACAGAATCAGATCCGGGCGAACCCAGTCAAATTCCTCCAGGGCATCTTCAACCGAAGTGTAAATGCCTTCGAGTGAATAATTGAAATACGACTTAAAATACTGGTAATAGGTGTCGTGAAACGCAACGTCATTATCAATAGCGATAATTTTTAAAGTAGTTGTTTTCATATCGGGTAATATTTGGGGTTGTTTAATTTAGGGTTGTACTAATACTCATATGATCTGCAAACTATCCGGTACCACACTGCGCTGGGTTGGAGCGAGCATAAGAAACCTTGCCTGGTATTGAACAGACCTGACAATATTCCTCCGGTAGTCAGTTACTGACTATCGGTTTTCGGGTATTAAAATAGGATGCTTAAAGGGCAAAAAGCGCCGCTAGAGGTATTCCGTTCATAGTGGAATAGCGGCCATAATCTTTTGCTTCACAAAAAAACAATGGAAAGTCTTCATAGAATGGGGGTTTTGGGGTTATTATAAGATTCGGGTTGTATATTATATGCAGGATGAAAGTACCTTTTTTCCCGATGAACACCTAAAATAAGTAAGTCTTTTCGTTCAAATGCAGATTATTTTAACTTACCGACTGCACGGTTTGCTAGGTACTAGCCGGGGGCTTCTCCATTTTTGAAAAAGCCCCGGCAGACCTAATGTCAACGCTGCTCGTACTGAACCGCTGCCGTTGCGACGGGTTCATAGATCTCCAGGATCCACTTCTCATCATGGTAGTCACCGTCCAGGTGAGAAGACATAGCCAAACGAGCATCATCTTTAGTAGTAAAATCGGCCAGATACACGTAATACAACCCATTCTTTCTATTATAAAATTGTCTGGCATTCAAACCTTCATTGTTCAATTTGTTTACAAAAGCCTTCAAATACCTTTTATTCGAATAAACATTGACAATTAAATAATAACCAGAATCAACCCCGATAATATCCGACCGATTTTGATTTTTTATTGGAATTTCCTTAAACTCTTTTCTTGTGGGCATGCTCTTCTCTTTTTGAGTAGATGCCTTCTTATTGCTTACATATATTTCGTCGTCTATAGAAGCCGTGGCAGTTTCAAAACTAACTCCGGGTAAACCAGGATTAAATCTTTCCCTGGTTTTTACATCTATTTCTTTCCTCAACAGGCGAACGATAGTCTCAAATTGTTTCTCGTACATTTTTGTTCGCGCGCCTTCTATGGAATCCTGCCTCCAGATCAATTCATCCAGAATGAGCCGGTTTTCCATGGCGAGGGCATTGCCATCTTCATCGGACTGCTGTACTAGCAGAACATCACTACCCTTATTCTTCTTGCTTTTTCGCTCCTGGTCTTTCTTCAGCTCAGCAATCTGTTCTTCGTAATTCCTCACAATCTGGTCGATCTGTGCATCCTTGGATTGATTGCTGCTAAGCAAGGCATTGGGCGAAGTACTGAGATCTTCCTTAAAGGTATAGGCCAGCGATAATTCGT
>JBPCUI010000159.1:0-3313 GCA_051011235.1 Flavobacteriaceae bacterium | reverse complement strand
TTGGCAATCTATCCGCCAATGGTCAAACCCATTGACAATTTTGGGTTTAGCCGGGAGGAATTAGACATAATGGATCGGCTTTCCAGAAATAAGGATGTAATTTTATACCTGTTTGGGAACCCCTATTTCTTAAAATTACTGAATCTGGAGAATCACAATTCCATTTGGGCTGTATTTCAGGATTTTCCAGAATTTGAACAAAACGCTGCCAGGCATTTTCTGGGAGAAGTGGATGCCCCCGGCATCTTACCTGTAAGCATAGAAAAGAACTGATTATGAAAGTATTCAAAGTCCTCGGTCTAATGTCCGGAACATCTGTCGATGGTCTGGACATGGCCTATTGCCATTTTTGGAGAGATAATGGTTCATGGGAATTTGAAGTAAAAAAGGCCAAAACCGTAGCTTATGATCTTTGGAGTGACAAATTAAAAGAGGCTATTCAGTTAGACGCCGAAAAACTCCTCATTATGCATCAGGAATACGGTACCTACCTGGGTGAGCAGGCAGCATTGTTCATTAAAGAGGAAAATATTGCGATAGACTTTATCGCGAGCCACGGTCATACAGTCCACCACAGACCAGATCTCGGTTTAACATTTCAATTAGGTTCAGGTCAGCATCTGGCAAATGCCAGTGAACAACTCACTGTTTGTGATTTCCGTACAAATGATGTCGCCCTGGGCGGACAAGGCGCCCCATTGGTCCCCATAGGTGATCAGATTTTTTTTAGTAACTATGACTTCTGTCTTAATCTTGGTGGGATTAGTAATGTGTCAATGGAAAAAAATGGGTCGAGAATTGCCTACGATATCGGCGTGGCAAACATGCTGCTCGATCATATTATCCAAAAGCAGGACTTGGCCTATGACGACAAAGGTAAAATTGCCCGAAGCGGCAGGTTAAACAAGCTGCTCCTGGATGAACTAAATGAATTGGAATACTATAAACAACCATTCCCTAAATCTACAGGGTATGAATGGTTCAAAAGTGAGATCCTGCCGATTATAGAACAGAGTAAACTCGATGTTCCCGATCTATTACACACCTCCGTTCATCATATTTGTCAACAGATAGCGGAACAATTACTGGATCATGTCAAATCGGAACAAAACACGTTGTTGGTAACGGGCGGTGGTGCTTTCAATACATTTCTTACGGATGTGCTCCGATCAAAATTAGAACAGAAAATAGAAGTTATAATACCCGGTTCTGAACTGGTGGCCTATAAAGAGGCACTTATTTTTGCTTTTATGGGGTTGCTGCGTACCGAAGGTGAGATCAATGTATTGAAATCTGTAACCGGGGCTACGAAGGACTCGTGTTCCGGTGTAATTTACCTGGCTTCCTAAATTCTTTAATTAGACTAAAAAATTTGCCTGTCTGATCGAATTCCAAAAATTCAAGCCCCTTTAAACCGGGAATTACAATGGAATATTACCATGTTTTTTCTGTGGATTTGTCACATTTTTGTTTTCGAGCATCTGGTAAGTCTTTATCAACTTCCTTCTCGTATTTTCCGGCAAGATCACTTCATCTATAAATCCCCTGCTTGCGGCCCTGAACGGGTTAGCAAATTTGTCCGCATAATCAGATTCTTTTTCGGATAGTTTTTTTGCGGGATCTTCTGCAGCCGCAATCTCCTTCCTGAAAATAATTTCACTGGCCCCCTTCGCACCCATAACAGCAATTTCTGCGCTAGGCCATGCATAATTGAAATCGGCCCCGATATGCTTGGAATTCATCACATCATAAGCACCTCCATAAGCCTTCCGTGTAATCAATGTGACTCTGGGAACGGTAGCCTCGCAGAATGCATAGAGCAATTTAGCTCCGTGAACTATTATCCCATTCCATTCTTGATCTGTACCTGGCAGGAAGCCTGGTACATCAACTAAAACCAACATCGGTATATTGAAACTATCACAAAAGCGTACAAACCTGGCGGCTTTTACCGAACTGTTCACACCCAATACCCCTGCTAAAAACATCGGTTGATTGGCTATTATTCCAATACTGCGTCCTGCCAACCTGGCAAATCCGACTACTATATTCTCAGCGTAGTCCTTGTGTATTTCATAAAAAGAATCCTCGTCGATTATACCCTCAATCACCTGGTGCATATCATAAGGCTTGTTGGGATTGTCTGGTACAATACTGCTAAGTGAAGACCGAATCTCATCACCGAGTTCATATGGAATCTGAGCAACTCGTTCGCGGTTACTCTGCGGCAAATAGCTCAATAGCCTCTTCACATCTTCAAGACAGATCACATCATTGGCCGATGTCCTGTGGGCAACTCCCGACTTAACTGCATGTGCACTTGCACCTCCTAGTTCCTCTGAAGTCACTTCTTCGTTTGTAACTGTCTTGACCACGTTTGGACCTGTTACGAACATATAACTGGTCTGTTCAACCATGATAGTGAAATCGGTCATGGCCGGAGAATAAACTGCTCCTCCCGCACAGGGTCCCATAATTGCTGAAATCTGGGGAACTACTCCGGATGCCTGTACATTCCTGTAAAATATGTCGGCATAACCCCCAAGAGATTTTACGCCTTCCTGAATTCTGGCTCCACCGGAATCATTTAGCCCAATGACAGGCGCTCCTACCTTCATAGCCAGATCCATTACTTTACAGATCTTCTCTGCGTGGGTTTCGGACAATGCACCGCCGAATACGGTAAAGTCCTGCGCATAAACATACACCAGACGGTCATCGATAGTTCCGTATCCCGTTACCACCCCGTCGCCATAATAAATCTCCTTGTCCATCCCGAAATCGGTAGTACGATGCGTAACAAGGATTCCCATCTCCTCAAAAGACCCTTTATCCAGCAAATAATCTATCCGTTCCCTGGCTGTCAGTTTCTTTTTAAGATGTTGTTTCTCTATACGTTTTTCCCCGCCCCCCTGGTGAGCCAGGTTGATGCGTTCGTTTAATTTATCGAGCTTCGTATCCATATTTTAGGTCATTGGGATTCTTAATTTTTTCGTGTCTTCCATGTAGCGAAATAACGCAATATGAGCAGCCATGTTGGCTTCTTTCTCTGCCTGTTCTCTCAACATATCAGGTGAATAGTAGTTGGCTACAAAATGGGTGTCGAACCGCCCGGACCTGAATGCTTCGTGCTCAAAGACAAACCTGCCAAAGGGCAGTGTTGTTTGAACACCTTCTACCCTATAAGACTCAATGGCCCGCAACATTAGTTGTATCGCTTCATCACGGTCTTTGCCATAGGTGATCAGTTTGGATAACATAGGATCGTAGTATATAGGAACATCCATTCCCTGCTCAAAACCATTATCAACAC
>JBPCUI010000158.1:0-25491 GCA_051011235.1 Flavobacteriaceae bacterium | reverse complement strand
CTAAGCTCTCTCATTTTCTGCAGGTTTTTTACGCAGGACATTCAAAGTGGCATTTAATTCAAATCCAAGCAACAAGAGATTTGAATTTAACCATATATAAAACAAAAGAATTAAAAGACCTCCCAGTGCTCCATAAAGCTCGTTATACCTGGCAAAATCGTCTACATAAATACCAAAGAGATATGAGGTTAGCATTATAAGCAGGGTGGTCATCAATGCACCGTAGGAAAAAAACCTTGATTTTTTACTATCAGCCGTTCCAAAATAGTAAAGAATGGCAACAGTTAAATACGTGAGTACGGTTAAGAATAAGACCTTTACAATGCGCGCAACCACAATATCGCTTTCCTGCACGTTAGATCCTCTTGTTTGGACCTCCAAATCACTCAAATAATTTAAAATGTAGAATTCGAAATAGACATAAACGACGGCGCCTACCAAAAAAAGAACTGAGAGAATCAGACCTACCATAAGGGCATAGGCGTATTGCTTAAGGAAATTTCGTGTAAGTTCTATGTGATAAGAGTATTCGAAGCCTTCAAATATGGCATTCACACCATTGGTCATAAGGAATATGGAAAGGAGAAAGGCAGTAGATAATAATCCACCTCGTTTCTGCTCCTTTATCTGCTGATAAATACCTCTAAAATAATCTGCGGTGGCTTCGGGTAGGAAGGATTCCATATATAGAAGAAATTGCGCATCAAAGCTTTCAGTGCCTACACTGGCATAAGGTATTATGAAAGGGATGAGGGTAATGAGGAATATCAAAAGTGGAAATAAGGCGGTAAACAAACTGAAGGCAATAGCACTTGCCCGGGTAGACAGGGCACCTTCAACGATCCCGACAATATACATCTCGATCAGATCGTAGAGTGAAAGACCCTCAAAAGCGTAAAGTTTTATCCTTTTTAATGCCCTTACCACCCATTTAATTATGGGTATTCTATCAAGTCTTTCTTCGATTTCTAAAGACATTTAAACTGCTTTAAGGCTCAGATCTTTGTTATAGACTGAGTGGGTAATTGCGCCAGTAGAAATATAATCCACACCGCATTCTGCATATTGCCTAATATTAGATTCATCAATGCCACCAGACGACTCGGTTAGGCAACTATCCTGGATCATTTCAACCGCATTCCTTGTGTCTTCCGGGCTAAAATTGTCGAGCAGTATTCGATAGACGTTTTGGTGTTCTAGAATTTCCTCCACTTCCTTCAGGTTCCTGGCTTCAACAATAATTTTAAGCTTTTTGTTGTGCCGCTCTAAATAACTAGTTGTCTTTTCAATTGCTTTCCCGATACCACCCGCAAAATCGATATGATTATCTTTTAACATGATCATATCATAGAGGGCAAATCTGTGGTTCTCTCCCCCACCAATTGTCACCGCCCATTTTTCGAGGGCACGTATTCCCGGCGTGGTTTTTCTGGTATCCAGGATCCTGGTCTTTGTGCCCTCCAACAGGCTAACAAACTCATGGGTCTTGGTGGCAATAGCGCTCATTCGCTGCATGGCATTGAGCACAAGGCGTTCCCCCTTGAGGATACTTTGCGTATGACCTTCCACATAAAAAGCAATATCACCATGTCTTACAGCTTCTCCATCCTTTATAAGTACCTGTAGTTCAATTTCACTGTCTAGGTAATTAAACACCTTTTTCGCAAATTCTACACCTGCAATGACAGCAGAATCTTTTACCAATAGTTTAGCCTTTCCTTTGGCATCCATAGGTATACAAGCCAGGGAACTATGATCTCCCTCTCCAACATCTTCACGTATACTATTTTCAATGATTATATCGATCTCCCTGCGGAACTGTTCTTTGGAAATCATATTTAAATATTCGGCTCAGCTAATTTAGTAAAAACTGTAGCTACTAAATAATTCCACATGCCTGAAAATAATAACTTTGATCTATGAAGATAAAAATGCTGGCCATTGGCAAAACAGATTCAGATGCTCTCGACGGACTTATTTCAGAATACCAAAAGCGAATATCGAGAACCATGTCTCTTGAATTTGAGATCATCCCGGCCGTAAAAAAGACTAAAAACCTCTCAGAAGTTGAGCAGAAAGCAAAAGAAGCCCAGGCAATCCTCGCTAAAATTGCAGATACTGATACAGTAGTTGTACTCGATGAAAGGGGGCGGCAGTATGATTCTTTAGCATTTGCGAAATATCTTCAGCAGTTAATGAATTCCGGCATCCGTCAATTAGTGTTTGTTATAGGAGGGCCGTATGGCATTGCTCAACCGGTGCACAAAAGAGCTCAGGCCAGTTGGAGTCTGTCCAAGCTTACATTTTCGCATCAAATGGTTCGGCTTTTCGCGATTGAGCAAATCTACAGGGCAATAACCATTTTAAAGAATCAGCCCTACCATCACAAATAATTGGTAAACACAACGCTAAATGAAGCCGTTAAACGATAGGTTTTCGAACAACTCGGACCAGTATTTAAAATACCGTCCGAATTATCCTGTTGATTTTATTAATGAAATAATCGCGTTGTCCTCATCTCGATCTGATTGCTGGGATTGCGGGACCGGAAATGGCCAGGTGGCGACGTTGTTAGCCGGACATTTTGAAAAGGTTTACGCCACAGATATAAGCAATAACCAAATAAAAAATGCTATTAATGTCCCTAATATCCAATACGATGTATGCAGAGCCGCAGAAACGCCTTTTCCTGCAGATAGTTTCGATCTGATTACCGCAGCACAAGCAGCTCATTGGTTCGATTTTGAAGCATTCTACAAAGAGGCCCACCGGGTCTCCCGTAATTCTGGAATACTGGCCTTATGGGGTTATGGTTTATTGCGATTCCACAATGAAATAGATCCTATCATTGATAATTTTTACAACGAAACTGTAGGTCCTTATTGGGATGATGAACGCAAACATATCGATAATTCTTACCGAAGCATTCCGTTCCCTCTTGAAGAAATTGAGCTCAACAGGAAATACACAATGCGAAAAGAATTCGGTCTTGAGGAACTTGTAGGGTATCTGGGTACCTGGTCTTCGGTTAAAAAATTCACCCAGGATCTGGGCTATAGTCCGGTAAGCAGATTAATCGATCAACTGAGTCCTATCTGGGAAGGAGCAGGGAGCACCCGGATAGGTCATTTTCCACTGTTCACCAGAATAGGCAGAATAGAAAAATAATGCGCTGGCAACCGAATTCCTTTTCCTCCTAGTAGAGCACTCTGAATTTGATAGTATGGTCTACCTTTTTCAGTGCCTTGATCACATCTTTGTTATAATCCTTGTCAAGATCTGTAATTACATAACCCACATCGCTATCCGTGGAAAGGTATTGCCCGGAAATGTTCATTTCGTATTGTGCTAATACTTCATTGATATGCGCCATTACCCCGGGTACGTTTCGGTGTATATGCAAAAATCTATGGGCATTATGCTGCCTGGGCAGTCGAATGTTTGGGAAATTCACCGCATCTACCGAATTGCCCGAATTGATGTAATCCATAATCTTATTGGGCACAAAATCTGCAATATTACGCTGTGCTTCTTCCGTACTGCCCCCTATGTGTGGAGTCAGAATTACATTGGGAAGACGCTGTAACTGGGTAATGAATTTACCATTGTTTTTAGGTTCATCAGGAAACACATCGATGGCAGCCCCAGCCAGTTTACCTTCTTTTAGTGCCTGAACCACCACTGGTATATCTAATACAAATCCCCTGGATAAATTGATCAGGAAAGCACCTTTTCGCATTTGATTGAGTTCTCGTTCTCCGATAAAGTTTCTGTTCGACGGGTTGTCGTCTACATGTAAAGAGATCACATCGGATACGTTTAGGAGATCTTCGAGTGTATCACATTTTATCGCATTGCCAAGGGCAAGTTTATCATCGATATCGTAATAATAGACCCGCATACCAATCCCTTCGGCAAGTACTGACAGTTGCTTGCCAATGTTGCCATAACCTACTATACCCAGATTCTTACCGCGCACCTCTTTGGAATGAATGGCAGTTTTGTTCCATTCTCCAATATGCATTTCGGAGCTTCTGGGAAATATAAAACGCATCAGCATTATAATCTGGCCAATTGCAAGTTCAACTACCGAACGGGTGTTGCTATACGGAGCATTAAACACTACCACTCCCCGTTTCTTGCAATAATCCAGGTCTATTTGCTTGGTGCCAATACAAAATGCTCCTACTACCAATAACTTATTGGCCGCGTCCAGCACTCTTTTTGTAACCTGGGTTTTTGATCGTATACCCAGTACGTGAACTCCTTCTATTTTTTCTATAAGATCATCTTCCGAAAGACTTTTGTCTATAATTTCGACGGCAAAGCCGTCTTCGGACAAATTCTCAAATGCAACCGGGTGGACATTTTCCAGCAGCAGGATCTTGATCCTGTTTTTGGGGTACGACAAATTCCTGGGTAGATCATTGACAAACAAAAACTCGTCGAGGTTGGGAGTCACATGATCTGCGTTATCCGCAGCTTTTTCCCGGTGTACATTTTCGGTATAAGCAAAGAATTTATGAGCAATACCTGCCTCGCGCATCACATAGTCGCTGTAACCATCACCAATAACCTGTACCTCGCCTTGTAAATCCAGCTGTTTCAGGCATTCAATTTTACCGTTATGAGTAGCCAGTACATTGGCCTCGTCAAATCCTATAATAAAGCCCTCTTCATCAAATTTAAACGTGTTTGCATAAACCCTGTCTGAGGGAATGTTGAATTCTTCCACAATAGGATCTATAAACTCCTTAAATCCGCAAGAAATTACATAGATGTCGTCGGAGAATTTCTCAAAAAACTCTTTGTTGGAGGTAATTGATTTCGAAATTTTCTGACGTAATTCTATTACAAGCGGAGCTAAATGATCTTTATGAGCTTTTAGCAGGCGTATTCTCTTCTCAAGAGATTCGGTAAAAGAAATATCACCATCGATTCCCAGATTAGTTACTTTCTGGATCTCCTCAATAACCGATTCCCTGTTTAAACGGCCCTGAAGGCTCATTTCAGCCAATACATCCAGTGCTTCCACCTGGGTTAGCGTACTGTCGAAATCAAATACGTACTTGCGGCTCACCTTAATTCTTGTCAATTTATATTTTAGGCGGTAAAATTAATCATAAAATATCAGGCCAGCCGCAATTTGAAATAAAAGTGCGATACTCGAAAAATATCGGCTTAAAATGAAGGATTTAAACTATTTAGCCGGCTTTTATTGAGAATCAACTCTTAAATGGAATAGATGTAATTATGCCAAAGTGTGCCATCTATGATATGTACATGTAAAGAAGACCTGTAACAATAGCCATTCCGAAACTCAACAATGTCCCGATTAAAATATATTCTGTCAGCTTCCTGCTGTTGCTTTCTTTAAGATCGTTAAAGCGGAATACCGATTTAGCAGTAATTAGGAGACCAATGGCCTCCCATCTACCTAAAATAATAAATATCAATACAAAGATCCGTTCTATCATCCCTATATATTTTCCTGCATTGGGCAGTGATTTATGGTCCAGTGCAATCTGTTCCGACATGTTTTGAAGCAATTTGGACATGATAATGGCCGAAGGAAAAGTCACAAATACAAAGGCGGTGAGTAAAGGCCAGTTAATTTCAGCTAGTAGGGATACGCTTGTTGGCCAAAGGTTTTGGTAGAAAGAGCAGACATAGAGCACAGCCAGATGCAGGAACTGATATATAAAGAATGGTGTTGTTTTATTCTTGAAAAGCGGTTCCGAGTAAAGTTTGGCGAGATCTATAAAATAGTGAGTTACACTAATTACCAGCGCTATTTTCCAATAACTGAGATCCCACAGGAGCACCAGGATCAACAGGAAATGAATAAGGATGTGGATATAGAGAAATTTTGAGCGTATTTTTTTGGATTCCTTATGGATGAGCCAACGGCTGGGTTGAAATACAAAATCGCCAATAAGGTGTGCCAGCAGGAGTTTTGTGAATAATATCATAATTGGATTTCTTTTAAGATCTGAGTATAATAATGTAACATATCGAGGACCAATGAGAGTCTGGCTCTTTTTCGCCTCTGGCTTACGGCCGATTGTTTGATTTGGAGCTCTGAGGCAATAGCGGTCTGCGTTATTCCGGGCTGGGCAAGCGAGATTTTTGCGATTTCGGCCGATACTGTACTCCAGGAGTCCATGAAATCCATGGCCAGGTCTATCACAAGATTTAAGCTCCGATTATGCTTTGGGCTTCCTGTATCGATACCCATATTTTTCTTCTTCTTTTTTAATACTTCCAGCATCCTGCCCGAACGTTGATGCGCGGTACCATTGGATTCGCTAACTCCCTGACCCCTGTATTGTTCATCACCCAATCCGATGGCTATACGTAAATCCAAATCTTTTATACATTTCAATCTGGCTTTGAGTTCTACTGCAATTTTCAGGGCCTGCTGCGGACTGGTACGCAGCTGAAACTCATCTCCGCGATATATTTCCCAGTCATGAGGTGCTTCTCCCCATTGGGATAAGGCAGCTTTAAGGACTCTCATCCAGGCTTCTGTTTCATATTGAGCAGAATTTATAATATCTGCTGTAAGAATAGCGATCATTTAATAAGCTTATTTGCTAATATATAAAAATATAAACGAATATACTAATAATTTATTATATTATCTAATTAACTTATAATTATATCAATGCGGATTGCTAAAACCATCTTCTAACCCTAATTATATACTGGTCGTATTCTTTTCCAAAAAGATCTCTGAGCGCAGCTTCTTCGGGCCCGATCTGAAATCGATTCATAAAGGCCACAAATGCTGCGGCTAACAGCACATTAAAAGCATTACCGAGCCACAATCCCCAGGCCAGCAATAGTAATAGCAATGCCAGATACATTGGATTCCTGGAATAATTATAAACACCATTGGTGACCAATAATTTTGCTTTAGATGGTTCGCGCGGGTCTATGGTAGTTTTCGATCGATAAAATTGAAACATTGCTATCAGGGCAATAAAGATCGCGGCGATAATCAATATTTTGACAAGAACAAACCGGCCTAAAAAGTCGAAGTAACCAAATGGCAGATATATACACAACAGGTACATTAACCCGGTAAATAAGAGGAAAATGAGCGCTGGAGGTAGTTTTAAAGCCATAAAAAATATTAAGGGTCTTCAAAATTAGTATTTTTGCTGCCACCCCTGAACCCTTCAGTCAAATTATCTAATTCATGAAATTGGTATTTGCGACCCAAAATCGCAATAAATTAAATGAAGTGCGCTTGTTATTGCCATCAAAGTTCCAACTTCTTTCGCTGGCAGATATCGGTTGTACGGAAGAAATACTGGAAACTGCCGATACTCTGGAAGAGAATGCACTGATTAAGGCAGATTATATTTACAGCAAGTTTGGATACCCTTGCTTTGCAGATGATACGGGTCTGTTGGTGGAAGCGTTAAACGGGGCACCAGGCGTTCGTTCTGCGCGCTATGCCGGCGAGCACAAAAATGCTGCAGACAACATGGAAAAATTGCTCATGAAATTGAGGCCCCATCCAAATCGCAGGGCCAGGTTCGTTACGGTCATCGCGCTAAAAATAAGCGAAGAATCAAAATTGTTTATTGGGCAGGTCGAAGGTCTGATCACCAGTGAAAAAAGAGGTGCGGGTGGTTTTGGCTATGATCCGATATTTCAACCAGACGGGTATTTGAACACCTTTGCTGAGCAGCCTATAAGACTGAAAAATGAGATCAGCCATCGAGGCCGTGCGCTCCGTCAACTTACAGATTACCTCAGTGATTTAGATTGATAGCTCCTGCTAATTGATCTCCACGATTTCAATGTGATTTAATTAAGGGTGTTGGCTTTTGTTATCAACCGAATAAATAAGCCTATCTTTGCAAATTCAATTTACCGCTTTATATATACGTGTTGCGATGAGTATCTACCAATGTCCATAATCGCTCGGTGCGACACTTCAATTAGCGATTAGGATAAATCAGCATGACAACATTTGAAGAATTGGGGTTAGACCAACCTCTGCTGCGGGCAATTTCTGACCTCGGTTTCGAGAAGCCCTCGGAAATACAATACAAAACCATACCATTATTACTTGCGGAAGAAACAGATCTGGTGGCGCTTGCTCAAACAGGTACGGGCAAAACAGCCGCCTTCGGTTTCCCGCTATTGCAGAGTATTGAGCCCGAACAGCGATCTGTTCAAGGTCTTATCCTCACTCCTACCCGGGAATTGTGCCTTCAGGTAAGCAATGAGCTGAAACTGTATTCAAAATATATCAAGGGAGTTAAAACAGTATCTGTATATGGCGGTGCCAGTATTTCTGAGCAGGCCAAACAGATCCGATCCGGTGCGCAAATTGTAGTGGCAACGCCGGGGCGTTTAAAAGACATGATAAGACGAAACTACCTGAACATCTCAAAAATTGAGTACTGTATACTCGACGAAGCGGACGAGATGTTGAACATGGGGTTCTACGAGGATATCATGGATATTCTCTCACATACACCAGATGATAAGTCTACATGGCTTTTCTCAGCTACTATGCCCAGGGAGGTAGAGGTAATTGCCAAAAAATTTATGCATGCCCCGGCTGAAATTACAGTTGGAGCCAGGAATACCGGTGTCGATACAGTGATGCACGAGTATTATACCGTGGGTGGTAGAGATAGATATGAAGCATTAAAAAGACTTGCTGATGCCAATCCGGGGATCTTTTCTGTGGTTTTTTGCCGTACCAAAAGAGATACTCAAAAGGTGGCGGAAAGACTTATTGAGGATGGGTATAATGCCGGTGCACTTCACGGGGATCTCAGTCAGAACCAAAGAGACCTGGTCATGGGATCGTTCCGGAAAAATCAGATACAACTATTGGTGGCAACAGATGTTGCGGCAAGAGGGATCGACGTGGACGATATCACACACGTCATCAATTACCAGTTACCTGATGAAATCGAGACATATACACATAGAAGTGGCCGCACAGGACGAGCTGGTAAATCTGGCGTTTCCATGGTTATTATCACCCGAAGCGAGCTTAGCAAGATCAAAAGAATTGAGAAAAAAATAAATCAGAAGTTTGTAGCCAAAACCATTCCCAGCGGCATTGAAATTTGTGAGATACAGCTTTACCACCTCGCCAATAAGATCAGGAATACAGAAGTTGATGAGGAAATTGCTGGTTTTATACCGGCCTTTGAAGATGTCTTGGAGGGTCTGGATCGGGACGAATTAATAAAAAAAATAGTATCGGTAGAGTTCAGCAGGTATTATTCATATTATCAGAACAAGCGAGAACTGAACCCGGGTACTGCCAGCGGCAATGGCAGGGAAGTATCCAGTAATGGAGATTCTACGCGCTTTTTTATAAATATTGGCGAACGAGATGGGTATGACTGGAAATCACTCAAGGACTTCTTAAAGAAAAAATTAGGCCTTGAAAAGGATGAACTGTACAAGGTCGATGTGAAAGGCAGCTTCTCTTTTTTTAATGCCGACTCCAATTTTAATCAACTTATATTAGATACATTTTCTTCTTTAAAAGTTGATGGCCGTTCTGTAAACGTAGAGATATCTAACAATCCCGGCTCACGAGGGCGTGGAAAATCGAGAAGAAGGAAGGATCGGAACCGCGATTCAGGTCAATACAAGCAGAAGTCTAAAAGCAAACACAGAAAGTCAGGACGTTCGAGCAGAAGGATGAAAAAAGGCTTCTATTAGTTAATTGTCTATTAAAAAATAGATCGAGGGTTTTATTTTTTATTTATTAGTAGTTTTGATCCAGGTTTGCTATAGATGAAGAAGATTTTACTTATTCTAATTGCCTTACAAACAATTGCAGGATACGGTCAGGAGGCTAATGATACTATACCATCGGCACCTTTTGAAGCAGTTGTTCTTAATGCTCAGTCGGGCAAAGCACTCCAAAGCGTTCACGTAATCAACCTCAACAAGGTTATCGGAACTATCACTGATAGCAAGGGTAAATTCACCGTTGAGGCTTCTGTAAATGATACGCTTTATTTCTCATACCTCGGTTTTAAATCCCAAAAAATCCGGGTTACCAATGACATGTTCAGATTTCAGGACACCAAAATATCGCTCACCGAACTGGCGTATGCCCTTGAAGAGGTTATAGTAACACCTTATCAACTTACGGGTTATCTGGAAGTTGATGTAAGAAATTTGCCCATAAATACTGCCTATCAATACAGTATTTCCGGGCTGCCGGTAAGCTATGAGGCCGGAAATAAGAGCCCGAGTGCTGTCACAAAGGTCCTCGGGGCAATTCTAAACCCGGCGGACCTTCTTAGAAACTTATTTGGCAAACAGCCAAATCAAATGAAAAAACTCAGGAAGATCAAAGAAGACGATGAAATTAGAAATCTGCTCGCCTCTAAATTCGACAGAGAAACACTTACCGAACTACTCCAGCTGGAAAAAGTGGATCTAGACGATATTCTGGCCAATTGCAACTATTCCAAATCGTTTATAAGGACAGCTAATGATCTGCAGATATTGGATGCCATCAGCAGCTGTTATGAGGAATACAAGGTCCTCAACCGTCGAAATTAATCCCTTCTTACAGCACTCAACCGCCGGGCCACCAATTAAGCGAAATAGCAGATGTTATATTTTTGTACACTATCCCAAATAAATTTTATAATTCAAGGATCATTTTATAGTTTTAGGCCATGTTCAGAGTACGAAAATGACGGTAAATCCGGGTTGGTGGTCCAGATCACTAAAAAAGCGTAGCTGAACATCCCTAAATTCAATATTTAAAAAACATATGAAACATCTACTATCTGCTTTTGTACTGACATGCCTACTACTTTCATGTGTAAATTCAAAAAAGGATACAGCTAAGAATACTGTGGTAGCCCAGGATACAGTTACAGTAGTTAAAAAGAAAGTTCCATTTGTATGGGAAGGTGCCAATATTTATTTTTTACTAACGGATCGTTTCAATAATGGCAATACCGAAAATGATATCAACTTTGACAGAACAGACACCACCGGTCTGCTCAGGGGCTTTATGGGGGGTGATTTACAAGGAATTACGCAAAAAATTGAAAGTGGTTATTTCACAGAGCTAGGTGTAAACGCTTTGTGGTTTACCCCTGTGGTAGAGCAGATTCACGGGTCAACGGACGAAGGCACCGGAGCTACTTATGGTTACCACGGTTACTGGACAAAGGACTGGACGGTATTGGATCCTAATTTCGGAACCAAAAAAGATCTTGAGAACCTGGTAAAGGCCGCACATAAGAATAACATCCGCGTTCTTTTGGATGTTGTGATAAATCATACCGGCCCGGTTACAGACCTGGATCCGGTTTGGCCCTCGGAATGGGTACGAACAGAACCTACCTGTGAATTCACTACCTACGAAAATACAACCAGGTGCACGCTTGTAAACAACTTACCTGATATTTTTACAGAATCTGATGAAGTTGTGGAGCTTCCGGATCCTTTACTCGCCAAATGGAAGAATGAAGGCCGTTTAAGCAGTGAGTTAGACGAGCTGCAATTATTTTTTGAAAGGACCGGTTATCCCAGAGCACCACGCTTTTATATTATTAAATGGTTGACAGACTATGTCAATGATTTAGGTGTCGACGGTTTCAGAGTGGACACCGTTAAACATGCCGATGAAAAGGCCTGGGCCGAATTGTATAAGGAAGCTTCATATGCCTTTGAAACATGGAAGAAGAAACACCCGGATGATGTATTGGACCAAAACCCATTCTTTATGGTTGGAGAAGTCTACAATTACGGTATATCAGGAGGCAGATTTTTTGATTTTGGAGACAAAAAAGTTGATTACTATAATCATGGTTTTCACAGTCTTATAAATTTTGATCTTAAAACGGATGCCAACAAATCCTATGAGAGCACTTTTAGGAAATACAATACCCTCTTACAAAACAAGCTGAAAGGAAAAGGAGTGGTAAACTACCTCAGCTCACACGACGATGGTGAACCATTCGATAAGAATCGCGAAAGACCTTATTATTCGGCCAATGTACTTCTGCTTAGCCCGGGTGCATCACAGATCTATTACGGGGACGAATCGGCCAGAAACCTGGTGATAGAAGGTACTGAAGGTGATGCCACTTTGCGGTCGTTTATGAATTGGACGGAACTTGACAGCCTGGATGAAAAGAAAGAGATATTAAAACACTGGCAGAAATTAGGACAATTCAGAAGAAATCACCCGGCGGTTGGTGCTGGTAAACACAGACGATTAGCCAAAAGTCCTTATGTTTTCAGCAGAACATATATTGATGGCGACTATAAGGATAAAGTAGTAGTTGGCCTGGACCTGCCAAAAGGAAAGAAATCCCTATGGGTTAAAGGTTTCTTTGGCAACGGAACACAGCTATACGATACCTACTCAGACACAGCTGTAGAAGTAAAGAACGGCAAGGTAACACTGGACAACGCTTTTGAGATAGCCTTGCTGGAGCTCGCTCAATAAGCAGCAGGATTATTGTTGTGAATGAAGTGCAATCCTGTTGCCTTCAGAGTCATTTATTAGCGCCATGAAACCATGCCCTCCCCCAATTTCCGTTTTGGGTTTTAAAATAGTACCGCCTGCAGATTCCACTCTTTCTAACTCTCCATTTACATCAGGGCTGGAAAAATAAATCAGTGAGCCATGTGTGTCGCTGGGCTTATACATTTCGTGCTTAACCAAAGATCCGGAAGCACCCTTTTGGTCTTCGGAATACGGAAACCATCCCATGATTATTCCACCGAGGTCATGAACAGATATCTCTACCTTAAAAACGGCCTCGTAAAAATCTTTAGCCCGCTCCATGTCGGTAACAGGAATTTCAAACCATCCTACCATAAATCACGTGTTCTCTAGTCTTCCATCTGTCCTTTTAAAGCTGCCAGACCTTCTTCAAAGTCCTTCCCAATAGCCTTATCCATATTCATAAACAGCATCATAATGCTGACCGGAAATTTGTTCCGTCCGCTAAATCCCCAGGTTACATTCGTCTGACTTCCGTCTGATTCTTTAACCCTCAAATAGGCATCAGATTCGGATTTCCAGGGTTTTAAAAATCTCAATTTCGATTCTACAACTTCATTCTCAACAATTCGCAGCAATTCCTGTTCGCCCATTCCGACTTCTTTATTGCCCTCCCATTTGCTAATTGCGCCAACCTGTCCGTCTGTTCCTTCAAACTCTTTCTTCATGTTGGGATCTCTTTTTCCCCATGGACTCCAATCGTCCTGGTTTTTCAGGTATTTCAAATATTCAAACACCTTAGATACAGGTTGATTTATTGTGATACTTCGGCTAACATCATAACTTTTAGGTGCTATCATGGCCAATATCCCGATAATTAGAATCAGTGCCAATACGATGTAAAGTACAATTGTCATAATTCTGATTTTTAGCTAGTTGATTAAGGATAAAAGTTACGATTTTTATTTGTTCTCTTCCAAGTAGTGATACAAAAACAGTCAATTTATAAGAATCAATAAGCAATGTTTTAGAATCCTACTTCAACCAAGAGGCCCTGAATAAGAATCGAATACAGAAATCATTGTGGTATAATTGTGTAATCTTTATCATCGAGTGGATTTAGATTTGTACCGCTCAATGATCTTTTGTGAATCTTTAATAGTCTTTCGCGCCCAATCCAGGCGTTTAAGCAGGATCTTCTCTTCACTCAACCCCCATGGCAACTCAGATGCGCGTAGATCGGAACTGATTTTATGCAGGATTATGGCAGCGGAGACAGATACATTGAGACTTTCACTGAAACCCACCATTGGTATTTGGATAGCAGCGTCTGCCTCTTTTAGCACATCAGCGCTAAGTCCTTCCTTTTCGGTCCCGAAAAAAAACGCGCTCTTGTCCTCAATGACAAAATCCTCAAGATTAATTGCATCTCCTGCAGGTACAGTAGCAACAATTTTATAGCCTTTTCCCCTTAAGGAATTTACACATTCCAATGCGTTATTATAATTATGAACATCTACCCACTGCTCCGCTCCAAGTGCAATATTTTTATCAATTCTTTTCCCGTACCTGCCTTCAATTACATGTGCCTGCTGAATGCCAAAAACGTCGCAGCTGCGAATAATTGCACTTGCATTATGCATTTGAAATACGTCTTCAGCTACCACCGTCAAATAGTTGGTCCTGTAATTCAGGACCTCGAGGAAACGGTTTTTCCGTTCGGGAGTCAGAAATGACTCCAGATATTTTAGTAATTCCAAATCTACCATAATCCGAATTTAATAAAAACGTAACTTTATCAACCTTCAATACTTATGAACAATAGAGTAATAATACTTACCGGCGCCGGAATGAGTGCCGATAGTGGTTTAAAGACATTTAGGGACGCAGATGGTCTTTGGGAAGGTCATGATGTGATGGAGGTGGCATCGCCTCAGGGATTTGCACGCGATGCTTCTCTTGTACTGGACTTTTATAACCAGCGGAGAAATCAACTAATGGGGGCATTGCCCAACGAAGGCCACAGGGCACTGGCTGCATTGGAGAATCATTTTGATGTTACTATCATCACGCAGAATGTGGATGATCTTCACGAAAGGGCCGGTAGTTCTTCAGTACTACATTTGCATGGTGAATTATTTAAAGTTCGCAGTACCGGAAATCCGGTTGATATTATGGAATGGAAAAAAGACCTGTACCTTGGCGATACCTGTAAGTCCGGATATCAACTGCGTCCTCATATCGTATGGTTTGGTGAAGAAGTCCCTCTTTTGCCGCGTGCTGCCCAGTTAACACAACAGGCCGATATTCTCCTTATCATAGGAACATCCATGCAGGTATACCCCGCAGCCAGCCTAATTCACTACGCATCACCGGGAATACCAATTTATTTTGTGGATCCAAGACCGACAATATCTCCCCATGATTTTGATAACCTGACCATTGTTGCTGAAAAAGCGGCTACCGGCGTACCTACTGTGGTTGAAGGTTTAATTGGTAAAGTAACCTAGTTTTTTCCGCCCATTGAATAATAGCCTGCCTCTGATCTGCCGTGAGGCGTGCTTCCTTATGGGTCCATGTATACTCCTTAAACGGCATTTCTTCTGATTCAATTGTCTCTACTACCTCTTCTAACTTATGGTCTTTCTTTTTGCGATCATAGGTTTCCCATTGTGAAAAATTTAGTTCTTTTTTGCCGTCCTTAATATGATGGGCAATCCAAAAGGAAACCGGTGCAATATTGTTATACCAGGGATATTTAGTGTGATCGCTATGGCAATCATAACAGCTGCTTTTAAGAATTAACATCACTTCATCGGGTGGGTTGGTCTCTTCTCTGAAAACCGGAGTATATGGATCATCTGAAAGATTTTTATCAGGCCTTATGAACTGGATGCCAAGCAGCGCAATAAGCAGGATCAGCGCTATTTTTTTTATTATTTTCATCAACTCTAATTTTCAATTTGTAGACGAGATCTAAGATATTTATTTTGGTCAATATAATACAAGAAACCTTTACAAGGCTTCAGTAAAATACAATTCATTGCGAAATGAAAAAGCATCAGTTATACGAAAAACTGAATTATGTGAATCATTCCCGTGCAAAGCGGTTAGAGATGGCTAAGCTGGTGTTGGATAACCCTCGATTGGTAATTCCATTGATGGATATTGCCTTTGATGTTGACGAGCCCATTTCGTCGCGAGCTTGCTGGGTTTTAGAGTTTACTGCTAAAAAAAACCTGAGGTATCTCGATCCTTATCTGGATACATTTGTGGAGAATCTTCCGTCCGTGCATCTCGACTCATCGGTGAGGCCCATGGCAAAAATATGTGAATACCTAATTCTGGAGTACTACCAGGGATCCGGCAATCAAAATGTTTCTCAATTAAACAGGCGGCATCTGGAACTCATTGCTACAGCCTCCTTCGATTGGCTCATCGGCCCTCAGAAGGTAGCACCCAAGGCCTATTCAATAACCGTTCTTTATCACCTTGGAAAGGACATCGCATGGATACACCCAGAGTTGAAGTTGGTTCTGGAGAAAGATTACAACAAGGGCAGTGCCGGATTTAAGGCAAGAGCAAGGCAAGTGCTCCCCAGGCTTTGATTTCGAATTTAGCCTTGTTCGAAACAATCGATTGCTAAACTTTTAAACTCACTGGCATATAAGTATCTTTGCGTTTTTGGAAAACTAACCAATTCTACACAGAATGTCATTAAACCCATTAAATGCCATTTCCCCAATCGACGGGAGATACAGAACACAGTTAGCTCCCTTGGCCGAATATTTTTCCGAGCAAGCACTCATTAAATACAGAATTCTCGTCGAAGTAGAATACTTTATAGCACTCTGCCAGTTACCTGTTCCTCAGCTTGCCGAAATAGATCGAACACAATTTGAAAGTTTAAGAGGTATCTATCAGAATTTTACATTAGCAGACGCAACTGAGATAAAGAAAATCGAAAAGACCACCAACCACGATGTTAAAGCTGTTGAATACTTCCTCAAAAATAAGTTCGATCAACTTGGGCTTGGGATGTATAAAGAATTCATCCATTTTGGTTTAACATCGCAGGACATCAACAATACGGCAGTACCACTTTTGGTCAAAAATGCGATGAATGAGTTATATGTTCCCGCATTCCACAATTTATTGGCAATACTCGCGGGAATGGCAGAAAAGTGGAAAGATGTGCCGATGTTGGCCCGTACTCATGGGCAACCTGCTTCGCCGACCCGCCTGGGCAAAGAAATTAATGTTTTTATCAAACGCCTGCAGGAACAATTCGATTTACTGAATAACATACCGAGTGCAGCCAAATTTGGTGGTGCCACCGGTAATTATAATGCCCATAAAGTAGCTTATCCCGACACAGACTGGCAAGCATTCGGAAAGAAATTCGTTCACGATACATTGGGGTTATATCAGTCTTTCCCCACTACGCAGATTGAACATTACGATCATTTAGCAGCACTATTCGACGGTTTAAAGCGAATAAATACCATACTAATTGACCTCAATCGGGATTTCTGGACCTATATTTCTATGGACTATTTTAAACAAAAGATCAAGGAAGGTGAAATCGGTTCATCGGCTATGCCGCATAAAGTAAACCCAATTGATTTTGAGAATTCTGAAGGCAACCTCGGATTGGGGAATGCACTATTCGAACATTTATCTGCAAAATTACCGGTATCCAGGCTGCAAAGAGATCTAACAGACAGCACCGTACTGAGGAATATCGGAGTTCCTTGCAGTCATACACTTCTCGCATTCAAATCGAGCACTAAAGGATTGGAGAAACTATTACTCAATAAAGAGCGGTTAGAAGCAGACCTGGAAGCAAACTGGGCAGTTTTGGCAGAAGCGATCCAAACGATTTTAAGAAGAGATGGATATCCCAATCCGTACGAAAAGCTCAAAGAACTCACCAGAACCAATGAGAAGATTACCGCAAAGCACATTTCAGACTTTGTTCAGAATCTAGATGTGTCTCAGGAGACCAAAAATGAGCTCATGGCTATTAGTCCAAGCAATTATACCGGAATATAATTCCAATTAGCTCTGAAAAACATCAAAAGCCTAATTAGTTTCCTTTCTGGATCTGTACGCGATGTGGGTATGGAATTTCAATTCCGGCCTTATCGAGTGCTAGTTTACTGCCTTCGGTAGTTGCAAAGTAGACGTCCCAGTAGTGCTCTGGTTTACAAAAAGGTCTGACAGCAAAATTTACAGAGCTATCTGCGAGCTCCAGTACATTGACATTTGGTGCCGGGTCCTTTAGTACTTTTGGGTTTGAAGTGAGTACTCCCATCAAAACTTCTTTGGCCTCCCTGATATCTTCATCATAACTCACCCCGATAACAGTGTCTACGCGAATCACGCCCTCGGCGGTATAGTTTACGATATTTCCATTCGCCATCGGACCGTTAGGAATAATAGCCAATTTATTTTCGGGTGTATTTAACTTGGTTGTAAAAATTTCAATTTCCTTTACCACACCCAGCTCGCCCTGTGCCTCTATCAGATCGCCAATTTTATACGGTTTAAATATCATGATGAGTACGCCCCCTGCAAAATTGGCCAATGAACCCTGTAGCGCAAGTCCAATGGCAAGACCGGCGGCAGCTATTACAGCAGCAAAGGTGGTTACATTCACCCCCAGTGTGGCGATAACAATGATTATCAGCAAAACTTTCAATGCCCATGAAGTAAGATTTCTTATAAAGCGTTTAAGCGATTCCTCATATTGACTCTTAGACATCATTTTCGAAATCATTTTCATGATCCTCCGGATGATCCAGGATCCAACGATGTATAGCAGAATCGCACCTATTAGTTTAGGGCCGTATTCCCATGTAAATTCAAGTGCTTTTTCTAGATAATATTGAGCATTTTCCATTGAGCAAGAAATTAAATTTTGAGCTGTAAAGATAAAAAAGGAAATAGTATTTCTGGCACAAAAAAGACCAGGCCTTATAGATCTAAAAAAACCGCAAATGAATGTCAATTGCGGTTTCAAAATATTATTAAGTTATTTCCCCTATCCCTTGAGAAATTCGCCTATATCACCAAGGTTTTCGGCATTGTAGTCCGATGTCTGAATCGCCTTAACCAATTGTATCAGATGGGCAGGATTCATGTCATCCCCGAGTACTCTAATCAGGGCAAAACCCTTTTCGTCACTGCTCCCAAATATAATAACTTCGTCAATGGCATTTTCATCGCCGAGATACTTAATTACTCCCTTGCCGTATTTGGAATTCAATTTCATCAGTTCTACAAACTTGTCCTGTTTTAAAATGGCGTTTACCTTAGTTTTCTCGATTTGATATTCCTGAGCATTAGAAGAGTTGATCTTGAACGCCAAAACATTTAATTTTTTAAGAGATTCCAGGGCCTGTCGTTGAGTTTTTGAAAGCTCTGCTTCCTGTAAATTCAATATACTGGCCGGTACATCTAGCGAGATAAAATTTGGATTTGCCGTATTATCAACGTAGTACTCCTGCAAGCTTTGGGTAGAGGAACAGGCCGATAATAGTAATATAGTCGTCACGACGAGGATGTTGGTTATGAATTTTTTCATTGTGAATAGATTTTAGCCTTGAAATCCGACAGTATATGAGACCAATGTACACATACTGTCGGAGGGCTTTGATTGATGAATATTAATTATGATTTATTTTTATCCGCCTCGTTTAATTCGTCGGGAAGATTCATTTTTTTAGTGAGGGCACCTATCTTAGTAAGATCAATATCCCCGGTGAGTGTAAGAAGAACAGTTTCTATCTGTCTGTCGTCTATCTTCATATCGGTATTTTTGATACCAGTTACAAACATTAGGAGTTCACTCACATGATCTTCGTCTTTCCCGTTGCGAACGTAAAACTTCACGTTAGTCTCTTTATCCTTAACCCTCATCAACTCTTCGAGCGAGGAAGATTTAAGGTACTTGTCAACTGTAGCCTTCATATCGGCTGAAATACCAGAATCTTCTGTGACAAATACTTTCAGTCCGCTCAGACTCTTGGCAATATCCATGAACTCCTGGGCTTCGGGATCATCTGAATCCACATCTATTTTCGCCAAAAGTTTAAACATGTTCTGGTTCACCACCACCGAACTTACTTCGGCCAGATCCTCGTACTTATCGAATATAGACTGAGCTAAAAGACCAGTGGGTAAAAGTGCTATTACTGCTATTACTATGTATTTTCTCATTGTATTAAATTTTAATCGTTTTTGTAAATTTTTTGTTTTGCTTGTTCAAATTCTTTTAAATAGGCCACTTTCTCTGTACCACGTTCCAGATTTGAAGCCAAGAGACTCAACGCCTTTTTTGTTTCATTATAGGCATACTCTGCCTCTCTTTGTTCTTGGTAATCCCGATAACTATCGGGGCCAAAATAGATGCCAAAAGCCAAAACTGCTACTGCTGCAACGGAAATCCATCGGTAATTATACGTTCTAGGTTTTAATGGAACCTGCTTTGTAAATCGCTCTTCTTTGGCATGGGACAAGTAGTTAAATAGCGGGGCGTATTTCTCCAATTCAGGGGCTACCCCATCGTTTGTAAAATACTCCTGTAGCAATTTCTCTTCGGCCACCGTGGTGCTGGCTTCAAAATACTTGTCTATAAGTTTTTCTATTTTACCCAATTCCATAACTATGTCTTTGTAATAATTTTTCTCTAACTGTTTTTCTCGCTCTGGATAGCGCAACCCTAATTGCGGTTGGCTTCATTTCCAGTAGTTCTGCTATTTCTTCAAATTCATATTGCTCCACATCTCTTAACTGCAATACCATTTTCTGTTGTTCGGGTAACTCCTGCATGATCTTTTCTACCCAGTTAAGACTGTCCTTTACTTCCACCGAGCGCTGTAATGACTCGCTTTCGTCTGTAAAATTGCTATGAACCAACTTTAAATTTCCTGACTGCTTGGACTTTAATCTGTCCAGACAAAAATTCTTGGTCATTGTCATCGCAAATGCCTCCACATTCTTATAACCGGCAATTTTGTTGTTTTTTGACCATAATTTCATCAGAATTTCCTGTGTTGCATCTTCTGCCTCCTCTGCAGAGACCAGAAGCCGCTTTGCCAGCCGGTAAAGCTTGTCCTTAAAGGGCATTACCACATTTAAGAATTCTGATTGCGTCATATTAGGTTGTTCGGCTATCGTATTTACCATTTAAGGTGTCTTACATAAGCAAGACGAAGCAGTATGTAAATTGTTACAAAATACTTTAATTTATGGTCTTTGTAAGAAATTTATTAAGTTTCATACCTATTATAGGTAGGGATTTAGGGCTTTAAGTTGTTCTAATGTTAAGAAATCATTTGTCTGATTAGTTTGGAATGATAATTGACGTAATCCGTATATTTACAAAAAAATAATTTGATGAAGAAGTTTTTAGTTTTGTTCCTCACGGTTACCAGTCTTTTAATATCGTGCACGAAGAACGATGACCTTAATCCCAGTAACCTTAATCCCAACAACGTAGATGCGACCGTCCAGGATTTTATGTGGAAGGCGATGAACCTCTGGTATTTCTGGCAACAGGATGTTGCTGATCTGGCCGATAACAGATTTACAGGAGATCAGGATTATACTGAATATTTAATCAGCACTCCTGATCCCGCTTTGTTCTTTGAGCAACAACTATTTTCAGAAGATCGCTTTAGTTGGGCTGTTACGGACTTTAATGAACTTACAGCGTTTCTTGGAGGGGTCACAAAAAGCAACGGACTGGATTTTACATTGTTTACCACAACCGACGATGGTCTTTTTGGGGTTGTCAATTATATTCTTCCAAACTCCGATGCGTCGACAAAAAATATTGCCAGAGGGGATATTTTTACTGGTGTCAACGGTACTACTTTAAACCTTTCCAATTACGAGGATCTTCTTTTTGGCGATGAAGATACCTATACGCTGAATATGGCAGATGCGGTAGCAAGTGTTGTTACCCCAAATGGTGTTGAAGTGACATTAACTAAAATAGAAGGCTTCCAGGAGGATCCAATTTTTATTACCAAGTCGTTTGACATTAGTGGTCATAAAATCGGCTATTTAATGTACAATCGATTTTTGAACGAGTTCGACGAACAACTTAATAGCGCTTTCGGACAACTAATGTCGGAAGGTGTTACTGATCTAGTTCTGGACCTGCGATATAATAGCGGTGGTTCGGTTAACACCTCGAGGCTTCTAGCCAGTATGATCTATGGCACAAACACAAATGAGGTATATTTAAGGGATCGATGGAACGACAAGCTACAGGATCAATTAGGTGATGTAGATTATTTCGCTGCCACAACAGGAAACGGGACCGCGATTAACACCTTGAATTTGAACAAAGTTTATGTTCTAACTACAAGAAGTACTGCCTCTTCCAGCGAACTCGTGATCAATGGGCTCAATCCTTACGTCGATGTTTTTCTGATCGGCAGGACCACGAGGGGAAAGAATGAGTTTTCACTGACAATGGTAGATGATCCGGACAGAGAAGGAGCACCCTACATTTATTCATCATCTCGCGAATCACAAATCAATCCGAACAACATCTGGGCCATGCAACTCCTGGTAGGCAGAACGGAGAATTCAGTAGGCTTTACGGATTATACAGAGGGATTCACCCCAAATGTTGATCTTCAGGAAGATCTCGAAAATTATGGTGTTCTCGGGGAAGCAGACGAACCATTGTTGGCCAGGGCTATAGAGGAAATTACAGGAATGACTTCCAGACGCGCTTTTACAGTCGGGATGTCGGGAACGTATATTACCAATTCCAAAATGTACGATCCGCTTAAGGATAATATGATAATGGACAGACCTATTAGTTTGAAATCCAAATGATATTTTTAGAAGCAAAAAGTAGGAAGCCCGTTAGTTACGGGCTTTTTTTATAGCTTAAGTGCAAGCCCTAAGCGCATATTTCTACCCCTTGTATTAAACCCGACAACTTCTGTAAATTCTGTATTAAAAAAATTGTCAAAACTGATAAATACTTTCAATCGCTTGGGTAGCAATTCATGAGAAAGTAAGAATCCAAAAAGTGAATACGGTTCGAGTGACACGTTGGTAAAAGTGTTAAAATCAGTATCTGTTCTCATACCAGTATAGGAGTAGGATATAGACAAAAATGTGTTTGAAGTTATGGTATAAGCGGCAGACGCATTTATTTTGTGTTTAGGAATACGTATTGCACTGTCGCCTTTTCTTTCTGTGAATGTATAATTGGCATCCAACAGAAGTGCATCCAGTAGCTTCCACCTGAGTTCAAACTCAACTCCCTGGGCTTCAATTGAGTTTTCCGCATTTAAGTATATAAAATCAATATTGTCAAAGAACACAAAATTTTCCTCTATACGGTTAAAATAAACCAGACTAGCACGAAGATTTTTATTACAGACGTATTCAACACCCGTCTCTATGGTTCGGTTGGTTTCGGGTTCGAGTTCCGGATTAGCACCGAATTCTCCGAATAACTGAGTTAGCGAAGGTGTGATATAAGAGGTAGCATAAGACGCCAGGGCTTTAATATAGCCTTGATCTAGCTTAAAAACATAGGAAGGATTTAAATTATATACAAAATGGGTCCCGTATTCAGAATGATTGTTCAGCCTGATACCTCCATTGATATTCAAGCCTGTACCTGAGACATAAACTACATTTGCATAGGGGTCTAACAGGGTGAATTTCTCAATTTCCACAAATTCTGCCCGGTCGTCAACATAGTTCAGCCCGAGAAGCGCATAGAAAGTTTCTTCAAAAACATATTTACCAAACAAATCGGCCACATAGTTCTTCCCCTTAAATGTTGAGGGAAAGGCGCTGATATTTTCCGATGTATAGTCAGATATTGCTGTATTCAGAACAATTTCCCCTTTCTCAAGAACCCAATTTCCAGTTAGTCCGAGACGTCTTTGATCACTTCTGAATCGATACGGGGCGTCCATCAGCCCAAAAGACTCATCGTAGTCTGTGTCCAATCTGCTTTGGTTGCCATAAATACCTAGTTCCAGCTCATCGCTGAATTTATAGCCCAGTTTAATATTAGTACTGTATTTAGAGGTACTGTCCTCTTCATTTTCATCCGTTTCTATCGAAGATAGACCGTTTACAAAGGTTTGTGCAAAATTTATAGAATACTTAAAGCGATCTAATGTGCCTCCTAATGCTGCACTGTTCACAAATTCAGCAATATTATAATTTTGATCTGCAGCAGTTTGGTTGGTCCCCAAACTCGATTGCAGCTCTCCTCCTATTTTTGATTTTGATGCTGCTTTGGTTTTGATGTTGATTACAGCGGTAGCCGCATTAGCACCATACAATGTGCTGGCCGCACCTTTAATTATTTCTATGGAAGCAACCTGTGAAGTAGGGAGCAACCGCAGATCGTACTCCTGTGAGAAAGAAGAAGGATCCGTTACACGCACCCCGTCAATGATAACCAGTACCTGGCGACCCCGACCACCTCTTGCAAAAACACCCAGTACCTCACCTTGCCGGCTCCTGCTGCCAACTATTTCAATGCCACTTTTCTGATTTATAATTTCAGCGATGGACCTGCCTTGATATTGGCTTAATTCCAGGCTGTCTATCTTGATAACGGTTTTACCGGAATACTCTCTCTTCAATTCAAATCTGGAGTCACTCACCACCACTTCATCCAATTCCTGAAGTTGGAAATTGCCATCGACCTCATCTTGAGCAATTGCATGGGCTGCCAGCAACATGCAGGCATAAAATGCCTTAACTCTTAGGCTCATAATCGTTTGATATTAAACGGGAAACGCATGTAATTACACGAGTAAACTCTTATCCCGAAAGTTTAACAATCCAATGACGAATATGGCAGGTCTCCTGACTTGCATCTCGTTGCCAACCTTCCCATCCCGCTAATAATCGAGGCAGTGGTAATGAAGAGACATCGAGTTTCGACCAGCTTTGGTCAAATAAGCTCACAGTTGCGGGAACAGTTCCAGAATTTCTACAAATCCTTAAGACAACATCTATGGCCGTCTGAGATTCAGTTAGAGCACTGGATTCCCTTTTAATCTTTTCAAAAATTAATGTGAAAGAACCAAATTCTGTGTCGAAAGTAATCAATTTTAATTCAAGTAGACGAAACAATGGAATAGTATTACATTTGAAATCCTAACCTATTAGAAGGATATATGCGTCTTGTACTTCTCTTGACACTATTAATCATTACAGGATGTAAAAAGGAGAAAGACATTTCATCCGGGCAGTCCCAGGAGACCGGAAAAAACAACGTGTCTTATGCTACAGGATTTCAAATATCCGAGCTCGAGAACGGAATTAAGCTCATTAGGATTAACTCTCCATGGCCGAATTCAGAAGCAGGTTTTGTTTATGCACTGATCCCGAGAACTCAGCTTGATGAGGCAAGAAGTCTGCCCGAAGAGGTAGATGCCGTGATACCAATTCCTGTCGAGCGTCTAATAGTTACTTCTACTACTCACATTCCGGTATTAGAAGCCATTGGGATTGAAAAAAAGCTGATCGGTTTCCCCGAGACCAGGTATATTTCTTCGCCCAAAACCAGAAACCGCATCCATAAAGGTGAAGTGGCAGAATTGGGAAGCAATGAATTCCTGAATACAGAAATTACTATCGCCCTGGAGCCCGATTTAGTTGTAGGTTTCGGAATCGACGGGAAGAACAAAGCCTATAAGGCCATTGAAAGTACAGGGATCCCGGTTGTGTACAATGGAGACTGGACCGAGGAGACTCCTCTGGGAAAAGCTGAATGGATAAAATTCTTTGCACCATTCTTCGAATTAGAAACTAAAGCCGACAGTATTTTTAAGACCGTTGAATTGAGTTACATAAAATTTAAGAAATTGGCGCAATCCAGCCAGCAAATGCCAACTGTATTAAGCGGTGCGCTTTACAAAGACGTTTGGTACCTGCCTGCCGGAGAGAGTTGGGCTGCGAAATTCATTGAGGATGCCAACGCCGATTATTTATGGAAGGATACGGAG
>JBPCUI010000157.1:0-22519 GCA_051011235.1 Flavobacteriaceae bacterium | reverse complement strand
ATATGGCATCATGGTCAGACGTGCAAAGATAGAGGAATTAGCGGAGATTATGTTGCTTAGCAGAGCATGTGCACAACATATGATAGATCGGGGAATCTACCAATGGAACGACTACTATCCTAATGCCAAAACCTTTGAAAGGGACATAAACCGGAATGAACTCTTTCTTCTGGAGGATTCAGGTGATATTATTGCAATCATAACCATAACCCCTTTGGTTGATAAGGAATATATTCCTGTCCGATGGATTACAGCAAACGGCAGTAATGCATATATTCACAGGTTGGCGGTACATCCCGAATATCAGAGCCAGGGTTTTGCTCAACAGCTTATGTCATTCGCCGAAGAGTTTGCAAAAAGAGAAAATTATGTTTCAATCAGGCTCGATACTTTTAGCAAGAATCCCAGGAACCAACGTTTTTATGAAAAAAGAGGGTATGTTAAACTGGAGGACATTTATTTCCCTAAACAAAGTGGATATCCTTTTCATTGCTATGAACTTGTGCTAAAATAACGGGGCTTTTTGAAAACAGAAATTACACTTAAATCTATCAACAGACTTGCTGTTCCTGCCACAATTGCTGGTATTGCAGAACCCGTATTGTCTATCACAGATACCGCGGTAGTTGGTAATATTCCTGTAGATGGCCTGGAATCTCTGGCCGCAGTGGGAATTGTAGGATCGTTTTTATCGATGCTCATATGGATCCTTGGTCAAACAAGGAGTGCTATTTCCTCAATCATCTCCCAATACCTCGGTGCTGGAACCTTAAGTGAGGTAAGGTCTCTCCCTGCACAGGCGATCTATTTCAATATTCTGTTGAGTATTGTTGTGCTACTGGGAACTATTTTTGTCGTTGAAGATATTTTCAAACTACTCAATGCCTCCGGGAAAATACTCGACTATTGCGTGAAATATTACTCAATAAGGGTATGGGGCTTCCCTTTAACACTTTTCGTTTTCGCCGTGATGGGTATTTTCAGAGGCTTACAAAATACTTTTTGGCCGATGATAATTGCAACAGTTGGCGCTTTATTGAATATCGTACTCGATTTTATTCTTGTCTACGGAATTGAAGGCCTGGTGCCTGCTATGTACCTCGAGGGTGCGGCTTGGGCGAGCCTTATTTCCCAAGGGGTAATGGCCATTATTGCAATCGTGCTCCTGATACGTAAAACCGATATTCCACTGCGCATAAAACTTCCGCTGAATCCGGAATTGGGGCGTCTGGTTAAGATGAGCTTACATCTGTTTGTGCGTACTGTGGCTTTGAACGTAGCACTTATCCTTGCTGTACGTGAAGCGGCAGCTTTAGGTGATAGATATATAGGTGCGCATACCATTGCTATTAACTTGTGGCTTTTTGCCGCCTTTTTTATTGATGGATATAGTGCCGCAGGTAACAGTATGGCAGGTAGACTTCTAGGGGCCAAGGACTACAATGGTCTATGGGTCTTAGCAAAAAAAATAGTAGGATACGCTGTTGCAGTAAGCTTTATTCTCATGCTGTTTGGCTTTCTATTCTATCGGCCACTGGGGAGGATATTTTCCAATGAAATTACTGTACTGGAAAGCTTTTACGCGATATTTTTTATACTAATTCTGGCCTTACCAATGAATACCATAGCCTTCGTATTCGATGGTATGTTCAAAGGCATGGGAGAAATGAAATATCTGAGAAATGTTCTATTAGTAGCTACTTTCATAGGATTCATTCCAGTGCTTTACGTGAGCCAGTACTTTGGTTTGGGCCTGTACGGCATATGGATAGCACTTACGGTTTCGATGGCAATTAGAAGCAGCGCGCTGGTATGGAAGTTCAGACGAAAATTTCGCCCGCTGTTACAAAAGGTTTAATTTTGATCAAATAGTAATAATGGGAACTTCAAGACCTAACGGAAGTCTTTATACCAGTGTTGAAAGCGGGATTGCCACAATTGAATTTGGTCATCCGGCCGGAAATTCGTTCGTTTCTGAATTGTTGGAGCGGCTATTTAAAGAGCTGCAAAAACTCTCGGATGATACAGATATTCGTATAATCGTTCTTAAATCAGAAGGCGAACGCGCTTTTTGCGGAGGGGCCTCTTTTGACGAGTTGATCTCTATTTCAAACCTTGATCAGGGAAAGCAGTATTTCAGTGGTTTTGCCCGTGTTATCAATGCAATGCGAACAAATAAAAAACCAATAATAGGCAGGGTACAAGGTAAAGCAGTTGGCGGTGGTGTGGGTCTGATTGCTGCCTGCGACCTGGTATTTGCTACGGATGCTGCTTCCGTTAAACTCTCCGAAATAAGTATCGGTATTGCGCCATTAGTCATTGCTCCTGCAGTTGAACGCAAAATAGGAAAAGCCGGTTTGGCAGAATTGGCATTGTCACCTGCCGAATGGAAAAACGCTTACTGGGCGCGTGAAAAAGGTCTTTACGCCAAAGTATTCGATTCTATTAAGGAACTGGACAAAGAGCTGGATATCTACACGAACAAGCTCAAGTCGTATAATCCACAGGCACTTCAGGCTATGAAGCAAGTATTATGGGAAGGCACGGAAAATTGGGACAATCTCCTATTGACAAGGGCTGAAATGTCCGGGCAGTTGGCCATCATGCCGGAAACCAAAGAAGTGTTATCGCGTTTGAAAAGCTGATACCTCACCGGGCACAGGGGCCAGAGGAGAATATCCTCTCAAAGAATTCCTACCTTTGTCGAATAATCGAATCTACATGAATACCATCAGAATAACGAAGGAATTTTCATTTGAAACAGGGCATGCATTATACGGCTATGATGGGAAGTGCAGAAATGTACACGGCCACAGTTACAAACTATCTGTTACCGTTATAGGACAACCTGTATCGGATCCAAAAGAAGTGAAACTAGGTATGGTGATCGATTTCGGTGACCTTAAAAAAATTGTGAAAGAACAAGTGGTGGATCCTTTTGACCACGCTACGGTTTTCAACAAAAACACGCCACATGTTGAATTGGCTCATGAAATGGAGACCCGGGGCCACAAAATCATCCTGGCAGACTATCAACCCACCAGCGAAAATATGGTGGTCGATTTTGCTGTGAAAATCTCCGCTAAGCTTCCTGATTCAATCAAACTGCATTCCCTTAAACTCAGGGAAACACAAACCGCTTTTGCAGAATGGTATGCTTCAGATAACTAGGAGCTCATTCATTATCTTTACAACAGCATGCAAGAGATCAGTATTCCAATAGGTAAGAAAATTTACTTCGCCAGTGACAATCATTTAGGTGCGCCCGACAGGGAAAAAAGTCTGCCCCGTGAAAAAAACTTTGTCGCCTGGCTCGATAGTATCAAAGAAGATGCAGTTGCTGTTTTTCTTTTAGGTGACCTATTTGACTTCTGGTTTGAGTACAACACTGTTGTTCCAAAAGGATTTACACGTACCTTGGGAAAACTCGCCGAATTAAGTGATGCCGGTATTCCCATCTTTTATTTTGTCGGCAACCACGATCTGTGGATGAACGGGTATTTCGAAGAGGAGCTGCAAATTCCTGTTTTTCACAAACCACAGCAGTTTTTACTAAACAACTCAACTTTTTTCATTGGTCATGGCGATGGTCTTGGGCCTGGCGACAAAGGTTATAAGCGGATGAAAAAACTTTTTACAAACCGCCTTGCCAAATGGTTATTCCGTTGGTTACATCCTGATTTGGGAGTGCGTCTTGCGCAGTACTTTTCGGTTAAAAACAGGTTGATATCTGGAGAAGAGGACATAAAATTTCTAGGCGAGGATAAGGAATGGCTGGTGCAATATGCGCGTCGTAAACTCGAACAAAACCACTACGACTATTTTGTGTTCGGTCATCGGCACCTCCCCCTCGAGATAGAACTCAACGGGAAATCTACTTATATAAATTTAGGAGACTGGATATCCTATTACACATTTGCAGTATTTGATGGCCAAAAGCTTAAATTGGAAAATTTTAAAGCCACTATCTGAGATCTTTGATCTTTAGCTGAATACTCTTTTTTCCATTCCACTCATTTTCTTCTATTGTAAAAACCGCATCAAAGAATTGCCCTTTAGCTACATTTCTGAGTTTGTGCCCCAGATTAAATCCTATGGCAGGGAATACACTACCATCGCCCTGAGTAATGCTCAGTTTTAGATGTTTTTTTTCAGTGCCGACAGTTCGTGCATAACCGGTATCTTTTAACTTAATTGCCAAAAATACTACTGCACTATTCCCAGGCCCAAATGGTCCAAATTGTTTTAAAATGCGCACTAATCGCGGACTGATGCACCTGAGCGGGATTTCAGCATCCACTTTTATTTCCGGGCTTAATATTTCAGGATTTATTGTCCGCTCTACAACGCCTTCGAATTTCTGCTTGAACTCTTCGAACTGCTCCTCCATTAATGTCAGTCCTGCAGCGTATTTATGACCGCCAAACTGTTCCAGAGAATCCGAGCAGTCCTGTAACGCATTGTACAGGTCAAAACCTTTGATAGATCTTGCAGATGCCGCCAGTCTATCGCCGCTTTTGGTAAATACAAGAGTGGGGCGATAATAAGTTTCAATCAGCCTCGAAGCAACTATGCCTATAACTCCTTTATGCCAGTCTTCTTTATAAACAACAGAGGTAAATCTCTTTTCTTCCTTATTATCGCTGATTTGCTGAAGTGCCTCCGCTGTAATCCTCTGATCCAGTCCCTTGCGCTCTGTGTTGTATGCTTCAATAGCGGAAGCAAAATTTACCGCCTTTTCAAAATTCCTTTCCATTAGTAGCTCAACAGCATGTAAGCCGTGCTTCATTCTTCCGGCAGCATTAATACGTGGTGCTATAATGAATACTACATCTGTTATACTAAGTTCTTTTTTATCAATGAAACCGGTAATCGCTTTGATCCCTGGCCTGGGCCTTGAGTTGATCACTTCCAATCCGTGGTGTGCCAGAATCCTGTTCTCACCGGTAATCGGAACTATGTCTGCTGCTATGGCCACCACTACCAAATCCAAATATGGCATAAGGTCATGCATATCCTCACCCCAAACACCACCTAGTGCCTGGATAAGTTTAAAGCCTATGCCACAACCACATAATTCTTTATAGGGGTAATGATCATCTTCGCGCTTCGGATCTAAAATTGCTACAGCATCAGGTAGTTTCTCCCCCGGCCTGTGGTGGTCACAGATAATAAAATCTATCCCTCTTTCTTTGGCGTAGGCAACCTGCTCTAAGGCCTTAATTCCACAATCAAGTGCAATGATCAGGGAAATGTCGTTGTCGTGAGCAAAATCGATACCCTGTACGGAAACCCCATACCCCTCCGCGTATCTATCCGGAATATAGGTTGCCACATTCGGGTACTTTTCCAAAAGATAAGAAGACAATAATGAAACCGCTGTGGTCCCATCAACATCGTAGTCGCCATAGATAAGGATATTTTCCCCGGCCTTAATGGCGCTTTGAATCCTATCGACTGCTTCGGACATATCCTTCATCAAAAAAGGATCGTGAAGAGCACTCAATTGGGGGCGAAAAAACTCTTTGGCTTCTTCGTAATTTTCTATTGACCGCTGTAACAACAGACAGGCTACAAGTCGGTCTACCTGCAATACGTTTGCCAGATATGCAACTTTTTCTTCTTCCGGTTGGGCCTTAAGCGTCCATCGCATGTGCAACAATCTTTCTTTCATCATAGTAACTATTCATGCTGCAAATCCAAAGCAGATTCTGTGAGTTTTTTCCGGTCTTATGTGTGATTAAAAATAGTTTTGAATTCGAGTTCGGCAAATCTTCTGAACATTTCTGTTACACCGCAGTATTTTTCTATTGATAGATCAACAGCGCGCTGCAGCTTGGACTCATTAAGAGAAGTCCCGTAAAAATGGTATTCAACAATCACCTTGTTGTAATACATCGGGTGTTCCTCGGTAAGAGATCCGATGGTTTCAATGTGAAACTTCTCAACTTCCAATTTCATTTTCTTTATCAAAGACGCCACATCGAGCCCGGAACAACCGGCCAGAGAAGACAACATTAAGCTTTTGGGGCGATAGCCATTTCCATCACCACCGCTGTCGGGACCGGCGTCGATCCGCAGTGATATTCCGGATGCATTATTGCTTTCAAAGGCCATGTTCCCAAGCCAATTGGTGCTTATATGATTTGTATTCGCCATTATTTTTTGTTTCTTGTGAGCTTCAAAAATACAATTAAATCCAGCACAGATGCCCTTAGTTCAACCCCTTGATCCGAATCACGATACAGAGACCAGGAAACTAGCTGAATTCTTTAATGAAACCCTGGGTTTTTGCCCAAATTCTGTGCTGACCATGCAACACCGGCCGGCTATATCCAAGGCTTTTATCAACCTGAACAAAGCGGTTATGACCAATGAAGGGAGAGTAACTTCAGCCCTTAAGCGCATGATTGCCTGGGTGAGTAGTAATAGTACGGGTTGTCGCTACTGCCAGGCTCATTCCATAAGGGCAGCTGAGCGTTATGGAGCGCATCAGGAACAATTAGACAATATATGGGAGTATCGCACACATGGAGCATTTTCAGATGCCGAAAGGGCTGCATTGGACTTTTCATTGGCGGCCTCTCAAATTCCAAACGCAGTTGACCAAAAAATCAAGGAGCGCCTGTACAAGTATTGGGATGAAGGTGAAATTGTAGAAATGTTAGGAGTGATTTCTCTATTCGGTTACCTCAACCGCTGGAACGATTCCATGGGTACGTCAATTGAGGACGGTGCCGTTGAAAGCGGTGAAAAGTACCTTGGGAAATACGGTTGGGAAAAGGGGAAACACCTCTAGCCTGGCTGCTTGGTTATCGGGATTATTAGTCAATCAAATCAGCTGCCCTTAGCTTCAGTACAGGAAGAACATCTAATTGAAACCAGGGATTCTTACTTAACCAAAACCGATTTCTTGGCGATGGGTGGGGCAATGGGAAATAGCGCGGCAAATAATCCTGAAAAGACCTTACGGTTTCAGTTAGGTTAGTCCTGGATTCTCCCTGTAAGTAATATTTTTGCGCATAAGTCCCTATTAGCAAAACAAGTTCTAATTCCGGCATCTTGCTTAACAGGGCTTCATGCCAAAGAGGGGCGCATTCTGGTCTGGGGGGAAGATCACCGGAATTTCCTTTCCCAGGGTAACAGAATCCCATAGGAACCAGTGCAAATAAACGTTCATCATAGAACATCTCATCTGTAACACCCAACCATTCTCTTAATTTTTTACCACTTGGATCATCCCAGGGAATTCCTGTTTGGTGGACTTTCGTGCCGGGAGCCTGACCAATGATGGCTATTTTCGCTTTGCCATGGGCTGCAACAACCGGTCTTGGACCCAGCGGAAGGTACTTGGTACATACCTCGCATTTTCTTATATCGGCGAGAAGTTGTTTCACGATTTATTTCCGCTAATGACAAGGACAAATTCTCCTCTAGGTGGGTGCTTGGTAAAATACCCGATAAGATCTGTAATAGTACCTCGTTTGGTTTCTTCGTGAAGCTTACTCAGCTCCCTGGACACGGATATGGTCCTGTCCTGGCTTAAATATTCTGCGAGTTGGGCAAGTGTTTTTAACAGTTTATGGGGAGATTCGTAAAGCACAATGGTCCTTGATTCTTCGGCCAGTTGTTTTAAGCGAGTTTGCCTTCCTTTTTTTGGCGGCAAAAAACCCTCAAAAACAAAACGGTCCGAAGGCAGTCCACTACAGACAAGGGCAGGTACAAAGGCTGTTGCTCCCGGCAGGCATTCCACTGCAATATTGTTTTCAATGCAGGACCTGGTAAGCAGGAATCCAGGGTCCGAGATTGATGGTGTTCCGGCATCTGTAATAAGTGCCATGGTCTCACCTGCGAGCAATCTCTTTACAAAGGAAGCTACCTTTTTATGTTCGTTGTGCATGTGATGGGAAAGCATGGGTGTGTGAATGTCGTAGTGGTGAAGGAGTTTGGCACTGGTTCGTGTGTCCTCTGCCAGGATCAGGTCCACATCTTTCAAAACGCTTACTGCCCTCAGCGTCATATCCTGTAAATTACCTATTGGCGTAGGAACTATATAGAGTTTTGCCATGTTTGCGGGCTACGGTCTTATTTGTTTGGCGGTAAAATAAGAAATTAAAACACAGATTAGTGCCAGCAGTGAAAAGAGATAGCCGCCATCTTTAGCCATTAGATGAGCCAGTAAAGCCAGTGAGGTATTGAAGAAGAAGCCTGCATAGGCCCATTCTTTCAGAAATTTGGAAAAATTTCCCCAAATGGCAATCAGTCCCAGCAATTTCGCAATTGCCAGCGGATATACCAGATACGCAGGGTAGTTATATCCTTCAAAAAAATCGACTATGATCTCGTGATTAAAGAAGTAATTATAGACCGAAAAAAGCATGATTGCAGTAAGGATCCCGGTACTAAGCCAATACAATATTCTACTAACGGACATTCGTTATCTGATTCGATGCGCAATTCTATTCATACTTGCACCTTTCTATGCAAATCTTCTGTGCACCAGGTCTACAAAACGCTTTTCGTATTCCTCTTTCCCCTTCCAACCATTGAACTCGGGCTTTAACATGTTTTCTATAAAAGCCAGTGAACGCTCCTCCGTATTTATACCATTAAGATGAACAATCGCCTTATCAAAGTGTTCTGAATTACCGCCGAACAGATGTTTTACAAATGCCAGTCGGTCATTCAAGCCAAAACTCAGTTCTTTTTCTGTGAGTACATCATTCAGGGACTTGGCGCGGGTTTTTTTGTCCTTCTTATCAGAATCCGAAGCAAGCCAATCTTTGTCGTTTTTCAATACTTCAGTTTTGGCCACAAATTCTGTAAACACTTTTTCTACTTCCTCGCTGGTCGGCATTTCAGAAACCATATCCTTTATAGTATCAATACCTGGGGTAATGATATCTTCATCGTGTGGACTATTTTCCGGAACGCGTTTATTTTCATTGATAACCGCATTAGCCATCATCTCGAATTTAGCCGCCAAGACGTTTTTTGAAACGTCTATTTCGATGTGGTTCAATTTCTCTTCGATATATTTAAGCACCGTGAGTTTTTCGTATAAATCCTTAGCTGCATTGTATAGCTGGGGAATTTCTTCTGTTTCCTTAGAGGTTATGATTTCCGTACATAGTTTTACAAGCTCCTCCTTCAAATTTCGCTTCATCTCTTTTTATTTAGCCTAAGCCGTAAAGGTGTATTTTTATTGCTAATTTTATAATAGGTTTCAGTTTAATAACGCTGAAACCTTATAATTTCGTTTAAAATTACAAAATGTTTCTCGAAAACACTGTTAATCATAAGGAGCAATTCGGTTGGATAGAGGTTATCAGCGGATCGATGTTTTCAGGTAAAACTGAAGAGCTGATACGCAGATTAAGACGCGCTCAATTTGCCAAACAGAATGTAGAGATCTTCAAGCCTATTGTCGATACGCGTTACGATCAGGAGCATGTTGTGTCTCATGATGAAAATGCAATTCGATCTACCGCTGTTCCTTCTGCTGCGCACATTCGCTTACTGGCGGATAATTGTGATGTGGTTGGTATAGACGAAGCACAATTCTTCGATGATGAAATTGTTACTGTGTGTAATGATCTGGCTAACAGCGGAATACGCGTATTGGTGGCCGGACTCGATATGGATTTTAAGGGAAATCCGTTTGGCCCGATGCCCGCGCTTATGGCTACAGCGGAATACGTAACCAAAGTACACGCCATCTGCACACGTACAGGAAATCTGGCAAATTACAGTTTTAGAAAATCCAGTAATGAAAACCTTGTTCTATTGGGTGAGACCGAAGAGTACGAACCTCTGAGCCGGGCAGCTTTCTATAAATCAATGCTGAGAGACAAAGTAAGCCAGATGAGCGTGGAGTCCGAAGAAGTAGTGAATTCAAAAAAGGATGCGAATGCCTAAGGCCAATGAAACGGTACTTGAAATAGATCTGAACGCCCTGGAGCACAATTACAATTTCTTCCGCTCCCAATTAAATAAGGATACTAAATTTCTCGCGGTAGTCAAGGCTTATGCCTACGGCAGCGAAACCTTCCCGGTTGCAAAGAAGCTAGAAGAACTCGGTGTGGATTACTTTGCGGTTGCTTATGCCAATGAGGGGGCTGTTTTGCGTGAGGCGGGTATTAAAACCCCGATACTGGTACTTCATCCGCAACCCGTAAATTTCAAACTCATTATCGATAAGTGCCTGGAACCCAGCCTCTATTCACCAAGGATTCTCCAGGAATTTCTCAAAACGGCCAAAGAACAAAAGCAACAGCAATACCCCGTACATATTAAATTCAACACTGGCCTGAATCGACTCGGTTTTTGGGAAAATGATGTGGACTACATTGCGGAGCAACTTCAAGGTAGGGACGAATTCAAAATAGTTTCGATCTTTTCTCACCTGGCCGCTTCGGAAGATCCAAATGAGGAATCGTTCAGCCGAAATCAAATAAGTAGTTTTTATAAAATAGCATCCGAGGTCGAGGCTGCACTTCCCGGCAATCCGTTCAGACATATGCTCAATACTTCGGGTATTTTAAACTATCCGGAAGCCCAGTTCGAAATGGTGCGAAGTGGAATCGGATTATACGGTTACAGCAATGATCCCAAAACAGATAGCTCATTACAGCCTGTAGTTACCTTAAAAAGTGTATTGTCTCAAATCCACAAGATAGAACCAGAGGAAACGGTAGGTTATAACCGGGCATATACATCTGATAGTTCCCGCATTACCGCAACTTTACCCCTGGGCCATGCCGATGGTATAGGCCGGCATTTTGGGAATAATAAAGGCAGGGTACTGGTAAGTGGCCAGGAGGCCCCTGTAATTGGGAATGTGTGTATGGACATGCTTATGATCGATATCACAGGTATCCCATGCAAAGAAGGCGATGAGGTGATCATTTTTGGCAAAGGCCACTCGGCTGAAATACTGGCTGCCAGAGCCAATACCATATCTTATGAACTCCTTACTGGTATATCGCAGCGGATTAAAAGAATCATTGTTTAGTATTTAACATTTTGTTAAGGTTTGATTTTTTAACTATCTTCAGCCGTAATTTTCATATTAAACACTAATTAAACATTAATGACATGTTAAAAGAATTCAAGAATTTTATTATGACAGGCAACGTAATTGACTTTGCCGTTGCCGTGATAATGGCAGGTGCCATTGGCCTGGTAATCAATGGATTTGTAAATGACATTATTATGCCAATCGTTGGGCAATTCAGCGGAGGCATCGATTTTGCAAATTTAAAGTATGTACTTTCAGCCGCTCAGGGAGTGGCAGGCGAAGAAGGCTTTGTGGCGGAAAATGCTATTCGCTGGGGTTCATGGGTGAATACAATTGTCAACCTTATTATCGTTGGCTTTGTTATGTTCCTCCTGGTAAAAGCATACAACAAATCCAAGAAGCCGGAAGAGCCTGCGGCACCTGCCGGTCCAACACAAGAGGAGTTATTGGCAGATATAAGAGACCTGCTTAAAAAGTAGTTAAAAGCTAGCCTCCAAATTATACCGGAGGTACCGCTGCACTTGAACCTTAAAACCGCTGAAGGATCGACCGATTTTTTGGCGGTTATTTTTTATATGGTGTTATTTGTAACAAATTGTTGTATTTATATAATTTCTTAATAAAAGCTTGTTCTGTAATACCATAGAGGGTAACTTTGTCTCCATTATTTTCCAAAAATGAAAGTAGCAGTAGTAGGAGCCACCGGAATGGTGGGTGAAGTAATGTTAAGAATATTGTCGGAGAGAAAATTTCCGATCGATGAATTGCTGGTGGTGGCCTCTGAGCGATCTGTGGGTCGTAAGATCATTTTCAACGATAAGGAGCATCTGGTTATTGGTCTTCAAAAGGCAATAGAAGAACGTCCGGATCTGGCTATATTCTCTGCCGGCGGAGACACTTCACTGGAATGGGCTCCTAAATTTGCAGCGGCAGGCGCCACGGTGATTGACAATAGTTCGGCCTGGCGTATGGACCCCGACAAAAAATTGGTAGTACCTGAAATCAATTCCGATGTTTTAACCAAAGAAGATAAGATCATTGCCAATCCGAACTGTTCTACCATTCAATTAGTTATGGTCTTAGCTCCACTTCACAAAAAATATAAAATGAAACGCGTGGTGGTCTCTACCTACCAATCTGTTTCTGGTACAGGTATAAAAGCCGTTAAACAGCTGGAAAATGAAACAGCCGGTGTGGAGGGTGAAATGGCGTATCCCTACCAAATCAATAGGAATGCCTTGCCACATTGCGATGTCTTTACGGAGAATGGTTACACCAAAGAAGAAATGAAACTGGCGCGGGAACCGCAAAAGATCCTGGACGACAGGACCTTTTCCATTACTGCAACCGCGGTGCGTATCCCGACTTCCGGTGGTCACTCCGAGGCGGTCAATGTTGAATTCGAGTCGGATTTTGATCTTAGCCAGGTACGGCAGCTCCTGCATAGTACCCCTGGTGTGGTGGTTCAGGATAATCCGGATACCAATACTTACCCGATGCCGGTCTATGCCTATGAAAAAGACGATGTCTTTGTAGGACGGATCCGAAGAGACGAGACACAGCCCAATACCCTAAATCTTTGGATCGTAGCCGATAATTTACGCAAAGGTGCCGCAACGAATGCAATCCAGATCGCCGAATACCTCAGAGAGCACAATTTGATCTGATGTTTCTCCTTTGATGTCCTCTTTTGATCGTTACCTCCTGCTCCAATAATTTGTATATCTTACCGTTTCATTATTCAGTTAGCCAACCTAAATTAAGGCCCGGATGTTACGAGTTAAAAATATCTCTTTTGCCTACGATGAGATAGCCGTTCTCGATGCAGTAGATTTTAAGATTGAACCAGGTGAGCATGTAGCAATTATGGGCGAAAGTGGTTGTGGCAAGAGCACCTTGCTCAAAATTATCTATGGTCTTTTGCCGCTAGCGTCGGGCACCATTATCTGGAAGGGAAATAAGGTCAAAGGGCCTTTACACAATCTTGTCCCAGGAGAACCCTATATGAAATATCTCGCACAGGACTTCGATTTGATGCCCTTTACTACAGTAAGGGAAAACATTACACAATTTCTTTCTGTTTTCTACCCTGATGAACTTGAAAAACGCACAAAGGAGCTCCTTAATTTGACCGAAATGGATCAATTCGAGAATGTTAAGGTAAAACACCTCAGCGGAGGACAGCAGCAAAGGGTGGCATTGGCCAGGGTACTGGCGCAAAAACCCGAATTGCTACTCCTCGATGAGCCTTTTAGCCATATAGATAATTTTAGAAAGAATAGCCTCAGGCGAAATCTTTTCGATTATTTGAAGAACGAAGGTATTACCTGGTTAACTGCAACTCACGACCATCTCGACGTTCTGCCATTTGCGGATCGGGTAATCGTATTAAAAAACAGCCAGCTAATTGCAGACGGACCTATCTTATCATTGTATAAGAATCCCAGGGAAATCTATATCGCTTCATTATTCGGGGAAGCGAATGTTATTCCCATCAATGTGATGAAAACTTATGCAGATACAACACGCAGGATCATTGTATACGCCCACGAATTTAGGGTATCAGATAGCTCCGGGCTTCCGGTTATTGTTCAGACATCCTATCCAATGGGCAGCCATTTCCTGATTAAATCTCTTGCGGGAAATGATGTTGTGTACTTTAATTCAGAAAGTCCGTATAAACTGGGAAAAAAAGTATTCCTCAATATTGCGATAGAAACGATCAACCAAAGGATGATTCATTAAGAACTAGCCGCGTGAAAACCGATCAAATCTTAAAGGAAGTGTCATTTAAAGCTGTTCGCAGTGGCGGTTCTGGCGGACAACATGTTAACAAGGTTTCCACCAAAGTAATCCTTGTGTTTGATCTGATGAGAAGTACCGCACTCAAGCAGGAAGAAAAGGAGCGTTTGCTCAGTACGCTCGCTCACCGTCTAACCCGCGACAACTATCTGATCGTTCAGGCTGCAGATACCAGGAGCCAGACTAAGAACCGTGAGATTGCCCAGCAGCGCTTACTAAACTTACTCAGTAGCAATTTGCAGGTCGCCAAAAAAAGAAAACGGACCAAACCTACAAAGACATCCAAAGAGAAAAGATTAAAGTCCAAAAAACAATTGTCTGCCAAAAAAACCAGCAGAAAAAAACCAAAATTAGATTGAGAATCAGGATAAAATCAACTGGGCTATATAAACACATATGGCCGCCGTACCTCCTAGTACCAGGGTGCCAAGGCTAAAAAGTCTGTAGCCCGTTTTTACATCCATTCCACTCATTTGTGTCACTACCCAGAAAAAACTGTCGTTGGCATGAGAAACAACGGAAGATCCCGCTCCAAGGGCAACCACAACGAGTGCTTTATCCATTTCAGAATCAAATCCTAAGGAGGTCATCATGGGCAAGATGATCGATGCGGCAGTGATAAGTGCAACCGTAGAGGATCCCTGGGCCGATTTCAATGCAGCCGCAAGCAGAAATGGAAGAAAAATTCCCAAATTGTAATCCGTAAGTGCTGTTCCCAGTACATCGGCTATTCCCGAATTCTGCAGAATGGCCCCGAAGATCCCTCCTGCGCCAGTGATCAGAACTATAGAAGCAGCATCCTTAATTGCTTTACCTACCCAGCCGGTGGCAGAAAGCATATCCTTATTGAGTTTTTGAGGCAGTAAAAGACATAGAAATACTCCCATTAACAATGCAATCACAGGTTCGCCAATAAATTGTATTAGCTGAATCGCAGCATTATCCCATCCGGTCCGTTCAGGGCTTAAAACAGATTTTAAAACGATAAGTACTATAGGTACAAGAATGGGTATGGAGGAGGTAAGTGCGCCTGGTCGTGCCTGGTCATCTGTGATTTTTTCTTCTTTGAATTTTTGGTCAAGCTCGGGATTTATATAGGTGCGCGCAGCATATTTCTTTGCGTATAAAATAGCTGCCAGAAGAGCTGCAAAACTTATAGGAACCCCCAGGGCTATAACCAAGCCAAGGTCTGCATCCAAGATCCCCGCAGCAGCTATAGGTCCGGGTGTCGGTGGAACAAGTGTATGGGAGGCGAGAAGTCCCAGGCCAAGCGCCACAGCCGTCCCGGCCAGCGAAATTTTTGCTTTTTTTGACAGCCCTTTGTTAAGTGGATGCAGCAGCAAAAATCCACTATCTGCAAAGACCGGAATAGAGACAATATAACCAATGATGCCCATAGCGGAAGGAACGCGTTTACTGCCGATGAATTTCAATACTCTTTCAGCAATACTGTAAGCGCCACCTGTATTCTCCAAAAATGCTCCTATGATAACCCCGAGGAATATTATCAATCCAATTTTACCGAGCGTATTCCCAAATCCATCATTAATAGATGTAATTATATCGGCATAGGGCATACCAACGCCCAGTCCGTAAATAATGGATACAATGAATAATGCCAGAAACGGGTGAATTCTCAATTTAGTAGTCAGTACAATAATGACCACCACAGCGACGAGCAATAAGAGTATTTCCATAATCTGCTAGTTTATACCTGCATTTCGATGATATAACAACTAATCAATAAAATTCGATAAAGATTTCCCTATGATACTGCCAATAGCGATACCCATTCCGCCTAAACGAATCCCGCAGAATACGTCTTGTTCCAGTTGTTTCAAGATTGGTCTTTTTTGCTCACCCATGCCCATAATACCGCTCCAGCGTTGGTCAATGACAAATGGAATATCTCCCAGTATCACTTCCCTCAATAGATCTTCCAATCTATTCTGGACAACGGATGTAGTACCGAATGCAGCTGTTGTTTCTCCTTCCGGGTCAAGATTCCGCGCACCACCAAGCAGGACTCGATTCTCTACGTTTCTGAAATAAAAATAACCCTCATCCATGTGAAATGTCCCATGGAAATGCAAGTCCGGGATCGGCTTTGTGATCAGGACCTGGGCGCGGGCCGGTTTCATGTCTACGTTCAAAAGTTGGGGTGCAAAACCATTCGTAGCTATTAATAGCTTATCAGTTTTAAAATCGAACGCATTTGTTTGTACTGCAACCCCATTATTGAGTTGGTCGAATCCTGTTACTGCCACTGAGTTTAATATAGTGATCTCGTTTTGATGTGCTTTCTTTAAAAGAGAACGCATCATTTTACCTGTATCGAGCTGCCCTTCCTGCATATTGCTCAGATAGTGGTTGTGAATCTGTTTAAAAGAAAAAGAATTTGGAATAGTTTCAAATGCTGCTCGCCTAAAAATGGGATAAAGCAGTTTATTGATCGCCTCTGTTTCCTGCATACACAATTCGTAGTGTTCCCGGTCTGAACCAAAAAATAATTCATGTCCCCCATGCTGTTGAAAATCCATCGATTTATCCCCAATAAGATCTCTTAGCAGGATTATCCCCTCCCATCGCAATCTGACAAGTTCGAAAACCTCTTCCTCTGAATGGGTTTTCAGGTCTGCCAGGATTTCGGAAATACTGCCAAAACAGGCAAACCCTGCATTTTTGGTGCTTGCTCCCTGTGGAAGTACTCCTTTTTCCAGAACAAGTATCCTGGCATGTGGGAATTTTTTTCGCAGTGATAAGGCGCAGTTCAAACCTACAATCCCACTACCCACTACAGTGTAGTCTATATTGGATAACCAGGACTTATATTCCCAAAAACTGAGCTTCATAGATAGAAAAAACTCCGACGCTGTCGGAGCTTAACAAATTATTCTTCAATCGGATCCATCACAAAGTCCTCCATAAATTTGGTGGTATAATTTCCGGCGAGATAATCCGGATGATCCATCAATTGGCGGTGAAATGGAATAGTAGTAGCAATGCCTTCTATAACAAACTCATCCAAGGCCCTTTTCATCTTGTTGATCGCCTCTTCACGGGTTTGTGCCGAGGTGATTAACTTGGCAATCATCGAGTCGTAATTAGGTGGTATAACGTACCCACTGTAAACATGTGTGTCGAGCCGAATTCCATGCCCACCAGGTGTATGCAAAGTTGTAATCCGGCCTGGAGACGGCCTGAAATCATTATAGGGATCTTCTGCATTTATTCGGCATTCAATGGAGTGTAATTTGGGGGTGTAGTTTTTACCGGAAATCGGCACTCCCTGGGCTACCAGTATTTGTTCCCGAATCAAATCATAGTCTACCACTTGTTCGGTAATCGGGTGTTCAACCTGTATCCTTGTGTTCATTTCCATAAAAAAGAATTCCCGATGCTTGTCTACAAGGAATTCAACCGTCCCTGCGCCTTCATACTTAATGTGTTCCGCAGCTTTGATAGCTGCATCACCCATGGCTTCTCTAAGACTGTCGGTCATAAATGGAGATGGGGTTTCTTCGGTCAGTTTTTGATGTCTTCTTTGTATAGAACAATCTCTTTCACTAAGGTGACAAGCATCGCCGTACTGGTCTCCTATGATCTGGATCTCAATATGTCTTGGCTCTTCGAGAAGTTTTTCCATATACATGCCGCCATTGCCAAAGGACGCTACAGCTTCAACTACTGCACTTTCATATGCTTTTTCCAATTCTTCTTCCGCCCATACTGCGCGCATTCCTTTCCCGCCACCACCCGCAGTAGCCTTTATCATTACCGGGTAGCCTAATTTTTTAGCAACTTTTTTAGCTTCAGCCAGATCTTTCAATATCCCCTCTGATCCTGGAATAGTTGGGACTCCGGCCTTTTTCATAGTAGCTTTGGCAGTAGCTTTGTCGCCCATACTATCTATGTTCTCACCGGAAGCGCCTATAAACTTTATATCGTGTTCTGCACAAATTCTCGAGAACTTGGAATTCTCTGAAAGAAATCCATAGCCCGGATGAATTGCATCCGCATTGGTTATCTCGGCTGCAGCTATGATATTAGGAATTTTCAAATAAGAATCTGCACTTGGGGCGGGTCCTATGCATACGGCCTCATCGGCGAATCTTACATGCAGGCTCTCCTCATCTGCTTTTGAATAAACCGCAACGGTCTTGATCCCCATCTCTTTACATGTCCTTATAATCCGCAAAGCGATTTCACCTCTGTTCGCTATTAATATTTTTTTAAACATATCGGTTTACATTTAACAGGTCTCTTATATCGCCATCCGTATCAAATGGCCGATAGATAAGAAATACCTTTGCTTAGGATGGATCTATCAAGAATAGAGGCTGATCGAATTCTACAGGCGAAGAATCTTCCACCAGAATCTTTACAATTTTACCCGACACCTCGGACTCAATGTCATTAAAAAGCTTCATGGCTTCAATAACACAAAGTACATCGCCCTGAATGATAGAACTGCCCACCTCAACAAAAGGTGGTTTATCCGGAGATGGTTTCCTGTAGAAGGTTCCAATGATAGGAGACTTGATAGTAATGAATTTCGAATCTTCTTCACCAGGGGTACTTGCCGCAACTTCGGTCGCCGCTTGTTCAGGAGCTGGTGGTGGCGGCGGAACAGGAATTGGTGCCGTGCTAACAGGAATCTGCTGAACAAGAGTTGTTTCGGGTGCGCTGCTTACCGGACCTGTCCTGATTGTAATTTTGAGCTCTGGCGTTTCGAGTTTAACCTCACTCGCGCCCGATTTGGCCACAAATTTAATTAAGCTTTGAATCTCCTTAATATCCATAATACTAATTTTGTTTTGTTAACAATTTTTAGGGATTATAGGCCCATTTTAAATAGATTGATCCCCAGGTAAATCCACCTCCAAAGGCGGCGAATACCAAGTCATCCCCTCTTTTGAGTTCCTTCTCATAATCTGCGAGTAGCAAGGGTAAGGTAGCAGAGGTAGTATTGCCATATCTCACAATATTCATCATCACTTTGCTGGAATCTATCCCCATTCTATTGGCGGTAGCATCAATAATCCTTTTGTTGGCCTGATGAGGTACAAGCCAGTTCACGTCGTCTTTACTAAGACCGTTGCGTTCCATAATCTTAGCCGCAACATCGGCCATATTTGAAACTGCAAATTTGAACACCGATTTCCCATCCTGAAAAACAAAATGCTGTTTGTTCTTTACCGTTTCTTCCGATGCCGGTAACAAAGAGCCACCAGCATCAATTTTTAGATACTCACGTCCTGTTCCGTCAGATCGCAGGTATTCGTCAATTAAACCCAGGCCCTCCGAATTTGGCTCAAAAAGTACGGCGCCTGCACCATCGCCGAAAATAATGCATGTGGTCCTGTCGGTGTAATCCAATATGGAAGACATCTTATCGGCTCCAATAAGCAGGACTTTTTTATACTTCCCGGATTCCACATACCGGGCCGCTGTAGACATTCCGTAAAGAAAATTAGAACAAGCTGCCTGAATATCGTAGGCAAAGGCATTGGTAGCTCCAATCTCAGAAGCCACATACACCGCTGTGGAAGCAACCGGAAGGTCTGGCGTAGCCGTCCCCAGGAGTACCAGATCTATTTCCTCTGGATTCAGATTCTTCTTCTTGATAAGATCTTCTGCCGCCTTAATAGCCAGATAGGAAGTTCCCTTGTCTTTATCTTTTAGTATTCTCCTCTCTTTAATTCCCGTTCTGGTGGTGATCCATTCATCAGTAGTTTCCACCATGGTCTCCAATATCTCATTGGTTAACCTGTAGTCTGGAACATATGCCCCTACAGCTGTAATTGCTGCTGTTAGTTTGCTCATACTTTTACTGGTTTTTTATCCAGATTCTTTAAAAATGCTCCAAAAACTGGTGAAAAATAGTGAATTTTCACCAATAATCGCCTTAAAATTGAATTTTTAGACCTTGGGTAATTCCATAAAAAAACTCCCGCTTTTAAGAGCGGGAGTTCTAATTTTTTTACTTCTGACTTAGGCAGATACATCTTCGGTCTTATCGATCAAAACCTGTCCACGGTAATACAATTTCCCCTCGTACCAATGCGCTCTGTGATACAAATGCAGTTCTCCTGTCGCCGGGTCTTTGGACAAGGTCGGTGAAGACGCCTTATAGTGTGTTCTTCTTTTGTCGCGTCTTGATTTTGAAATCTTTCTCTTTGGATGTGCCATGATGCAATTTAATTATCCGTTTTTAAATCTTTTAAAACGTCCCATCTGGGATCGGTTTGTTCTGTTCGCCTTTTTGACTCTTTTGGTCTAAGTTCTTCTAGTTTTTTCAACACATCTGATTGAAGTGTTCCGTCTAGAACTCCCGGATGAATCCTCTTTGGTGGAACAGCCAGGACAAGCATTTCATAAATATACTGAGCGATGTTGATCTGATGCTCTCCATGTGGAATCACCAAAATCTCATCATCTTCATCATTGTATTCCTCTCCAAATTTCACGACCAGATCCAATGAGGATTTAATTTCCTGATCATATGGTTCGCTGGTGAGATCACAATCCAGATTGATGGTGCCCGAAGCTTTCATTTCAAGTTCCAACATTGTGCTCATCCGTTCAAGAACTACCACCAACCCGATTTGGGCGTTGTTAAATTCTGAGTATTCAAATTCCTCGAAGAACGTATTGTCAATGATGTACTTAATTTCGTGCTTCCCGAGTTTCAAACCTGCAAAAGGAATACTGTATGCCTGGTTCATCATCATCTCTTACACGAGTTTAAGGCCTGCAAAGATACTTTTTTTTTACTAATACTCAATTAATTTGCGAAATTATTGGGCCTGGATTCCGGCCATCAAACCTTCTTAGGACGCTTGCTTTTTTTTGACCTTTTCCACGACCAGAGGTCTCTGGGTGAGCTTCCGGAACTGCGCCCTGTTTCTAAATATTTCAATTGCTGTAAATACCGCTTCCTTAAAAGAACTGTGATCGGCCATTCCTTTGCCTGCAATTTCATACGCTGTGCCATGATCCGGTGAAGTGCGAATCTGGCTTAGCCCGGCCGTAAAATTAACTCCATTTCCAAAGGCCAGGGTTTTAAAAGGAATAAGCCCCTGATCGTGGTAAGCGGCAAGTACTGCATCAAATTGCCGGTGAGTTCCTGATCCAAAGAAGCTGTCTGCCGCATAAGGGCCAAAAACCAGATGGCCGGCATTGGACAACTCTTCAATAACAGGCCTTAATACCTCTTCGTCTTCTTTCCCAATTACACCCTGATCACCACTGTGCGGATTAATACCCAGAAGTGCTATTTTCGGTCGCCGGATTGCAAAATCCATACGCAGCGATTTTTCAATGATCCCCACCTTTTTTTTAACGAGCTCACTGCTTATAGCACCAGGTGCATCTTTTACAGCAAGGTGATCTGTTAGCAAACCAATTTTTAAATCTCTCGATACCATGAACATCAAACTATCGCCCTCCAGTTCCTTTGCCAGGAAGTCTGTATGGCCAGGAAAGTTGAAGTCTTCAGATTGAATATTAGCTTTGTTAATAGGCGCGGTTACAAGAAGATCAATCTCACCCTGTTTTAGTGATTTCACAGCGGCCTTAAGCGCTCTAATCGCCAGGGTACCCGCCTTAGGGGTAGCTTGCCCGTAATCGATAGTGGCTTCCTCTTTCCATACATTGACCACGTTTACTTTGTTTTCGGCGCTTTTAGATGCTGAGTGAATACCGTGGAAATTTAAAGTGATCCCTAAATCCTTTTTTTGTTGAGAAACAATTTTATTGGATGCGAAAATTACAGGTGTACAAAATTCCAGCATTCTGGGATCTTCGAATGTCTTCAGCACCACCTCACATCCTATGCCGTTTATATCACCAATGGATATCCCGACTTTTATTTTTTTCTCATCTTCCATGCCGTCAGCATCTTTATTTTTACTTTTACAGGGCAAAACTACTTATTTTACACGACACATGTTTACTGGTATTATCGAATCTTTGGGAGTTGTTGAGAGTCTGGAAAACGAAGGGGGAAACTTGCATATTCACATAGGTTCAGACATTGCCCGCGAGTTAAAAATAGATCAGAGCATTGCCCATAACGGCGTATGCCTTACTGTGGTATACACAGACGACAAGACATATACTGTAACTGCGATTGAAGAAACCTTGCTCAAAAGTAATTTGGGGCAGCTGGAGATAGGATCCAGGGTAAATTTAGAAAGGGCAATGATCCTTGGCTCGCGGCTAGACGGACATCTGGTGCAGGGTCATGTAGACAGCACCGCCGTATGCACGAAAATTGAGGAGCGGGATGGAAGCTGGTATTTCCATTTCGAATACGATGCTTCAGAAGCTATGGTTACCGTGGAGAAAGGTTCTATAACAATAGACGGGGTGAGCCTGACTGTGGTTGATTCCGGTATTAATTCTTTCAGCGTAGCCATAATTCCTTACACTTATGAAAACACCAGATTTAATACGTATGCGCCTGGCTCGGTTGTAAATATTGAGTTTGATGTAATAGGTAAGTACGTTGCAAGACTTTTAGAAATGCGCAACTGATAACAGAAAACCTTTTCGCGTTTATACTTTGATGAATATCTTCTTTCTGAACATAGCGTAAGCCAGCAACAGATAAAAGGCTATCACAGCGAGTCCGTACAGGAGTGAAGAAAATTTAAGCGGCAAGAACTCGTAAACGAAGATGTTCTCGAAGAT
>JBPCUI010000156.1:0-11767 GCA_051011235.1 Flavobacteriaceae bacterium | reverse complement strand
TATGTTGAGGAGAAGGTAGGCAAGCAGTATTTAACCGAGCTATATGGGGTTTACTATAAAGTGGGCGATATAAATTTTGATCTGCTGCCCGAAAAATTCGTCATGAAAGGTGCTCATGGATATAATTTTAACATTCTTGTTCCGAACAAATCGAAATTAAACAAAGCACGTTCAAGATTGTTACTTCTTAAATGGATGACCAAAAATCAGTATTACAGAGGCGGACTTGAATGGGCTTATAAAAATGTTAAGCCGAAAATAATTGCAGAGGAGTACTTGAAAGAAGAAGGTAAATCCTCAATCAGTGATTATAAATACTTCTTTTTCAATGGAATGCCAAAATTTATTCAGGTAGATATGGACAGAGCGGAAGATCATGTTCGTGCTTATGTCAATATGGACTGGCAGATTCTGGAATTTGATACTATCGGAATAAAAAGATATGATGGCGTGGTGAAAATTCCAAAGAACCATGAAGAAATGACCCAAATCGCCATCCGTTTGGCAAAGGGATTTCCTTTTGTTAGGGTGGACCTTTACAATGTAGACGGAAGAATAGTTTTCGGAGAGATGACTTTTTACCCAACAGATGGACGAATGGAATTCTACCCTGACCACTACAATGAAATAATTGGAAACTACTTACAATTACCCGATATTCCCAAAGGGGAAAAATACATTTCCTGAAAGCAACGAAATATTAATGGTATTGGACAAAGAGATATCAGCAGCACTGGAGGTACTCATTAATGGTGGAATTATTCTTTACCCAACAGACACGGTATGGGGAATTGGTTGTGATGCTTCGAACTCCAGCGCCGTCGAAAAGATTTACCAATTGAAGAGAAGGGCGGAAAGCAAAACCATGATCTGCCTGGTAGCTAATGATGCCATGTTGGAGCGTCATGTAGATCAGGTACCCGACCTGGCCTACGATATTATTGATTTGGCTGAAAAGCCAGTAACAATAATTTACGACGATCCGAAGGGAATAGCCTCCAGCCTTATTTCCGAAGACAATTCGCTGGCAATTCGAGTATCAAGCGATAAATTTTGCAAAACCCTAATCCAGAAATTAAAAAGACCGCTCGTATCCACTTCGGCAAACCTGGCAGGTGAATCAACGCCACGATCTTTCGATGAAATCGATCAGCATATTTTAAAAGGTGTGGACTATGTGGTAAATTTGAACCACAAACGAGAGAATGCAAGACCTTCCTCTATCATCAAGCTTGGTAAAGATGGCAGTGTCAAAGTGATCCGAAAGTAGAATGATTCGCAACAATTACAGGAAAGCCCTTATAAATCCGGTATTTTCAACGATTTCCGAAGCTTCAGCCAAGCTCGGGTTAGATGCCTATGTCATTGGGGGTTTTGTCCGGGATTATTTGTTAGCTGAAAAACCTCCTAAAGATATCGACATTGTAGCCGTAGGAAGCGGGATCGCTCTTGCAAAGCAGGTGGCACAGATACTAGGTGGAAAACCAGATGTGAAAGTATTTAAGAACTTCGGAACGGCCATGGTTCGGCACGGGGACATTGAATTGGAATTTGTAGGGGCACGTAAAGAGAGTTACTCCAGGGAAAGCCGCAAACCAGTTGTGGAAAACGGGAGCCTGGAAGACGATCAGAAACGGCGGGATTTTACAATAAATACGTTGGCCTTTTCCCTGAGAAAGTCAGATTATGGTGATTTATCTGACCCCTTTGGCGGACTTGCTGACCTGGATGCCGGAATTATCAGGACGCCACTGGATCCGACCATCACTTATTCTGATGACCCGCTGAGAATGCTTCGTGCAGTTCGATTTGCTACTCAGCTTGACTTTGAAATTGAACTGGCATCATTACAGGCCATAACAGATAATAAAGAGCGAATCAAAATTGTGTCAAGCGAGCGGATTGTAGATGAATTACACAAGATAATAGCATGTGATAAGCCTTCTATTGGATTCGGGCTTCTTTATAAAACAGAATTACTTCCTTATATATTACCCGAGCTTTCGGCCCTTGAAGGGATTGAAGAAATTGAAGGCCAGAAACACAAGGACAATTTCTGGCATACGCTGGAAGTACTGGATAACATTGCAAAGACTACGGAAAACCTTTGGCTACGTTGGGCGGCACTGCTACACGACATAGGTAAGGCTCCGACCAAGCGCTTTGACAAAAAAATAGGCTGGACTTTCCACGCTCATGAATTTGTCGGTTCAAAAATGGTATATAAGCTGTTTAAAAGGCTTCGTTTACCCCTGAATGACAGGATGAAATTTGTTCAAAAAATGGTTCTGCTGAGTTCAAGGCCTATAATACTTTCGAAAGACTTTGTGACCGATTCAGCGGTTCGCCGCCTTGTATTTGACGCAGGTGAGCATATAGATGACCTCATGACGCTCTGTGAAGCAGATATTACGACGAAAAATCCGGGCAGGCAGAAAAAATACCTCAATAATTTCGGATTAGTCCGCCAGAAAATTACGGAAGTTGAAGAGAGAGACCGAATTCGCAATTTTCAGCCGCCGATCAGCGGTGAGACGATAATGAAAACCTTTGATGTTAGTCCATCAAAGGAGATCGGTCTGATCAAGGAGGCTATTAAAGAGGCCATTTTGGATGGAGTAATCCCTAATGAATATGAACCGGCTTTTGCTTATATGCTGGAACAGGGTAAAAAAATGGGGCTTAAGCCGACAAAGAACAGTTAGAATCGTCACTTTCTTCCCCAAAAGAATAGAAATAAAAGAACAACGGATTTATGAAGAGATTCTATAGGAAAATGGCCATGACATCACTGTTCTTGGTATACCTGGTTATAACCGCAGGTGCAGTGGTAAGGATGACCGGAAGTGGCATGGGCTGCCCGGACTGGCCAAAATGTTTTGGCTACTACATCCCACCCGTTGAGCGTGCCGAACTCGAATGGCAACCGGCGAAGGAGTATAAGAAAGGGCAGGTAATCATCCTTGACGAATCGCTATGGGTGGCCAATGGGGATTTCACTTCTGCAAATGAATACAATGCGAACCAATGGAGTAAGTATACCCGACACGATTATGCGGCCTTCAACGTTTTCCACACCTGGACCGAATTCATAAATCGATTGTTGGGAGCATTGGCCGGTTTAGCTGTCCTGGTTACGGCCTTTATTTCCCTTTCCTATTGGACTGAAGACAAATTATTAGTAATTCTTTCATGGGTCACTTTGTTCGCTATAGGTTTCCAGGGATGGTTGGGCGCTACCGTAGTCTATTCTGTTCTGGAACCGGTTAAAATAACCATGCATATGATCATGGCCTTGGTTATTGTCGCCCTGTTGCTTTACCTGATTTTTAGATCGAAAGCGGAACACCAACCCGGCAAGTATCACCCACTTACTAAGGGGCTTGTTGCGGCGGCCTTAATAATGAGCGTGGTTCAAATAATTCTTGGGACTCAGGTACGCCAGTTTGTTGATATTAAGGCCGGCATATTGGGTGAACAATTTCGAAATCTCTGGCTAGCGGAACCGGATCTTAGCTTTTACACCCACCGATCTTTTTCAATAGTGGTGCTTCTGCTAAACCTCTATTTAGCTTTTATTATTTATAAGAATCGCCTCGGACTACCAAAAATCAATTGGGTATTGGTACTTATTCTCGCTGAAGTATGCACCGGTATGGCCATGTACTACCTGGATTTCCCTTTCGGAACCCAATCCGCCCACCTTATAATGGCCGCTGTCCTATTCGGTCTTCAGTTCTATCTCTTGCTCGAATCCGGGCAAACTGTCAAATCTTTGTAACTTTGCGCGAAAGGAAAAGAGGTATTGGATGATTTATAAAATCAGAATAATTCTGGATGCGGAAGATGATATTTTCAGGGATATTGAAATTGAATCGGGCAATACACTAGAAGACTTTCATAATAGCATTACGCAGTCCTTTGGATTCATGGGAACCGAGATGGCTTCATTTTACACCTGTGATGAGCAATGGAATCAGAAGGAGGAAATAGCCTTGTTCGATATGGAAGAATTCGGATCTGCGGCACGGCTGATGAGCGAAACAATCCTGGAAGATGTTTTAAATGAGCAGGACCCCAAGCTTATTTATATTTACGATTACTTAAGTTTATGGACTTTCTTTGTAGAGCTTGCAGACATAGAAAAAAAAGAAGATGGCAGGGCTTATCCAAACATTCTGTTCAGCTTCGGAGAACTGCCAGACTCCCCACCGGAAAAACACTTTGAAACGGATCCGAATTTCGAGGTAGACGACCCACCGGAAAATTATGACGATTATAATTTTGATGAAAATTGGAATTGATTCCAGCCTTCACCTATTCTGTATTGATCTTTTTTTCGATAATTTGTTTCATACTCACATCCTGATAATTGCGCTTGACAAAATCTAATGCGAGTTCCAGAATCTCCCCCATATTCTTACTGCGTTTAAATTTCACGTCGAGTGTCAGGTCATAGATCTGTTTTGCAAGGTTTTCGATATTCTCCTGTAGTGATATATCGTCGTCCTTACATATTTCAACAAGTTGGTCGATGCGGTCACCGGAGCTGATAATTCGCTTTGCACAAATTGAACGTTCCTCAATCTTGTATTGATCAACCGAATCGCTTTGCAACTTTTCCTGAACCAGGGATACCATGGTAAAGTTTTCTTTAAAAAACTGAGGCCTGTAAACCTTAAGTTTTCCTTCAAAACTTTGTTGGTCAAAGTCTATCGCCCTGATCTTATAAACTACATGATCAAAATCGTGCATAGGTACAATTACGTAATTATAGGATCTCATATCGCCCAACAACCGTATCATGCACCGCTCATTAAATTTTACGAACTCCTTGGCAAGCTGGGATTTTTCCGATTCTGTACAATTAGGAAGCATTTCCTTGATAAAAACATCGCCTGGAATTCCGGCGATATGCTCTTCTATCAGCGTGTCTTTATGTACGAGGAAATTAAGATTATATGGAGAAAGCATGTGCTCCAGCTCAAGTCCGTAAATTCTTGAGGCATCTGTTTTCTTGACATAGAAATAGAGGAAATTGTCATTGAGAATGTTACGCACTTTTATCCGAAAAGGTTTAGAATTACCAAAAGTGCAAAAGTCAACTGCATCGATATTCAAATACTGGAAGATCCGTGAACTACCATCGGAGTGCAGAATCGAATACACCTGCTTTAAACTCAAATCAATCTCTTGTCTTTCGGAATCCGTATAATATACCCTGATCCACATGGTATCCTCGCCATCATCGTTGTATACCACCACAGAGCCCGCAAAACGCAGCAGGTCCTCATAAAATATGGGAATTTCTATTTTACGGTTGTATTGATCGAGATATGCATCCAGTTTCTCACTTACAGGATAGGCTGGCTTTTTCTTCGACATTAATCTTTCATCTGACATAATCTATCTCGTAATTATTAGCTTGACTTTGTAACAAATTGGATAATTCATCGTCAAGTTACTATAAAGTACAATAATTCAATCCTTCACATTGGAAAAAATACTTTCAGTAGAGCTATTAACCAAAAAGTTTGGGTACCTGACCGCGGTAAAAGACTTGTCTTTCACAATTGAAAAAGGTAATGTTTATGGTATTCTGGGTCCTAATGGAAGTGGTAAGTCCACTACCCTGGGTATGGTATTGAATGTGGTGAACAAAACCAGTGGTTCCTTTACATGGTTCAACGGTACTTCCTCTACTCATGAGGCGCTGAAAAAGGTTGGAGCGATCATAGAACGCCCCAATTTTTATCCGTATATGACGGCCATCCAGAATCTGCAACTGGTCTGCAAAATTAAAGAGGTTCCCGCCACCAAAGTAGAGGAGAAATTAGAGCTTGTAGGTCTTTGGGAAAGAAGAAATAGTACGTTTAAGACATATTCCCTCGGGATGAAGCAACGATTGGCAATAGCATCTGCCTTGTTGAATGATCCGGAAATACTAATTCTTGACGAACCTACAAATGGACTGGATCCGCAAGGAATCCACCAAATCAGGGAGATCATCAAAAAAGTGGCTTCTGAAGGTACTACAATATTACTGGCCTCCCACCTACTCGACGAAGTTGAAAAAGTATGTACACACGTGGTTATTTTGCGGAAAGGCGAAAAACTTTATTCCGGTAAAGTCGATGGCATGATGGCGAGCCATGGATTTTTTGAGTTAAAGACAGCGGAACTCGATGCACTCGCCAGAATACTTGAATCGGATGAGGGCTTTGGAAAAATTGTAAAAGCTAACGGCATGCTGACTGTATTCCTGAACAGGGAAATGAATGCCGAAGAACTAAATAAAATGCTTTTTGATAAGGGTATTGTGCTCTCCCACCTGGTAAAGAGAAAAGAAAGCCTGGAGGAACAGTTCCTTACCCTGACCAACGGACAGTCGTCCATATAAGGAGCAATGATCATTAGAAGATGAAAAGACTACTGCAAATAGAATATATAAAACTTTGGAATAACAGGTCGAGCAAAATCCTGATCATTTCATATTTTGTATTGCTTACTTCTATTGCACTGATCGCCGCCATCAAGTTCGATATTGGCCCGGTAAAATTCCACCTCGCCGAGCAGGGTATATTTAACTTCCCTTACATATGGCATTTCAACACCTTTGTCACTGCTTTCTTTAAATTGTTCCTCGCTATCGTAATCGTTTCGATGATGGCAAATGAATACAGCAATAAGACTATCAAACAAAATCTGATTGATGGCTTGTCCAAGAAAGAATTCATCCTCTCCAAATTTTTAACGGTTATTGCCTTTTCGCTGATATCCACGGTCTTTGTTTTTGTGGTATCAATGATCCTGGGGATTATTTACTCGGACTACAATGAATTATCTATCATCTTTTCCGACCTGGAGTTTCTAGTGGCATTTTTTATCAAATTGGTTGGCTTCTTTTCCTTCTGCCTGTTTCTGGGTATCCTGGTCAAGCGGTCCGCCTTTGCCCTTGGCTTCCTTATTTTATGGCAGGTAATTGAAGGATTCGTACGAGGGATGATACGGTGGAAACTCTTCGATGGTGACACTACGGATGCCATTATGGGATTCTTTCCTTTAAACGCCATGTGGAACCTCATAAAAGAGCCGTTTACGCGACTGGGAGCAGTTCAGTCGGTTGCCAATCAAATTGGCGAAGAGATCGAGCTGGATTATCACGTCCACCTCTATGAAATGGCTATTGTATTGACTTGGACCGCCATTTTTATCTATTTGTCCTATGCTTTATTGAAAAAAAGGGATTTGTAGTATCTTGTGGTGTTGGTGAGAACACTATGAAGAACACTGCTCTTTTATGGATGATGTGTCTGTGCTTTGCCGTGACTTATGCTCAGGGCGAAACTTCGAATTGGTATTTTGGGCGTCGTGCGGGAATTCAGTTCAATACGGACGGCAGTGTTACTGCACTTGACGATGGCCGGTTAACTACATTTGAAGGTTGTGCAACGATTTCTGATTCGTTCGGCGATCTGCTTTTTTATACGGATGGCATTACGATTTACGATCGGACTCATACCATCATGCAAAATGGTCAGGCTCTTTATGGTGATGCTTCGAGCACACAGTCGGCCATAATCGTTCCCGATCCAGCGGATCCGGATCTTTTCTATGTCTTTACGGTAGATACAAAAATATTTGAGGACGATCCGGACTTCGGTTTAAATTATTCTGTGGTAGATATTTCGCAAAACAACGGTCTTGGTGCGGTAACCGTAAAAAACGTCAATCTCCTGGCCGATTGCTCTGAAAAGATCACCGCTGTAGTTAAGGACTGTGCAGATCAGTCGTACTGGTTACTGACCCTTTCTACTTCTGGTGGATCTCCGGGCCTGCTGGATACCTTCCACGCTTTTGAAATCAACGCGGCCGGTGTAGTAGCTACTTCGGTGAAGACAACCTTTAATGACCTCGCTATACAGGATCCGAGGGGCTATCTTAAATTATCGCCAGACGGTACCAGGGTAGCCTGTGCCAATGACACTTCAGGCATGTACCTATATGATTTTGATACAGACACCGGACAGCTGTCAAACCAAATGCCCATAAGCATCGGAGGAATGAACAGGGCGGCCTATGGGGTGGAGTTCAGTCCGAATGGCCAATTGCTTTACGTGCACGCATCTAACGATCAACAGGGAGAGGATGGCCATTCTTCGACCCTTTATCAATACGACCTTGTCTCTGCAGATATCAATGCCTCGGAAGTGGTTCTTGATGATGGCAGCGACTATCGTGCCGGCCTTCAATTAGGTGCCAACGGTAAGATATACAGAACTATTTCCCAAAGCTATACTACGGGAACCTCATACCTCGGGGTGGTCCACAATCCGGATGAAAGAGGAATTGCTGCAAATTACGAGCACCAGGCGGTATACCTCGGTTCGAGCAAAGTTAACCAGGGACTACCCCCATTCATTCAGTCTTTTTTTAACACTACGGCGATTATCAGAAATGCCGATGGAACAACCAGTAAGTCGTTAGAATTATGTGATGGAGAAAGTTTTTTACTTCAAACAGATGATATTCCGGGAGCGACCTATGTATGGGAGAGAGACGGTGTGTCAATTGCAAACCCCAATAATTCGCTGCAGGTGGATCCGGTAGCCCTTGCAGATTCAGGTCGCTATTCAGTTACGATTACCACCCCTGATCCAACAGAATGCCCTATTGTTGGTGAAGCCTTTATCAAGGTAAACCCGGTTCCGGAAGCACCCGAACTCTGGCTTATACAATGCGATGTGGACCCTGGTGCCAGTGAAGATGGCTTTAGTGCCTTTAACCTGGAGGAAAGTATTTTAGAACCTGAATTACAATATCAATTCTTCGAAACTATTGCAGACAGGGATAGTGATAACCCGATTGTAAATCCGGGTAACTACATTAATACAGTGCCTTTTAATCAAACGATCTACTACCGCATAACGAACGAATTTGAATGTCGCAATAACGGTGAATTACTGCTGGAAGTGCGTCCAAATCCTTTTGCCGTTCAAAGTGATCACACCTTGTACAGTTGCGATGAGGATCCGGCCGATGGGCAGCTTAACGGCGTATTTGAACTACTCTTGTTTGCACAGGAAGAGTATCCTGATATTGAGGTTAGCTTTTATAATAATCCTGAGGATGTCGCCCTGAAGACAAACCAGCTTCCCGACAGTTATAATTCGACATCCGGGACAATTTACGCAAGACTTGAATTGATGAACGAATGTCTTGGGGTTGACAAAATTGACCTCGAAGTGCTTGTTAGTCCCGACTTCAGTCTTGAAGAGCAGTTTCTACTGTGTACCGATAATCCTCAACTTGTGATAGAAGGCCCGGCAGGTTTTGATTTCTATAGATGGGAGCACTTAGATGCCGGTGTTTCTGAGCCGTTTTCAGAATTACAGACAGTTCCGATCACGGAAATAGGCAATTACAGACTAACCGCAGGTTATATCTATGATTTTTCTTCGGTTTCAATTCAATGCGCTCAGAGTTCGGATTTTCAGGTTCTGCCTTCTAACCGGGCAACTTTTGAGGAAATTTTAATTGAGGATTTTAGAGATTCCAATAATGTCCAGGTTGTAGTTAGCGGTGACGGTGATTACGAATATTCACTGGATGGTTTCTCTTATCAGAGCAGTGATACTTTTGGAGACATAGCTCCCGGTTTCTACACTTTGTTTGTACGTGACAGGAATGGCTGTGGAACTAGTTCTAAAGATATCTCGGTGTTGGGTTACCCGAAGTTTTTTACACCGAACGGGGATGGCATAAATGATTTGTGGCAAATCATCGGTACCAATGAGATATTTCAGTCAGATGCGTTTATAACTATTTACGATCGTTATGGTAAACTTCTGGCTCAGATCAATCCTTTGACAGAAGGATGGAACGGCAGTTTCAAATCCAATCCGCTCCCATCTTCAGATTACTGGTTTAGAGTTAAACTGAGTGACGGAAGAGAAATAACAGGACATTTTGCACTTAAAAGGTAAATTTTGATGCGGAAAGAGGAATGTTGTATATTGATATCATTGTTGCTATGAGAAAGACTGCACTGATATGTCTTAGTTTGATATGTGCCTTAAATGTTATGGCGCAGGAATGTCCTAACCCGGTATTGACCAGTCCGGGTCCGGTTGACGGGGATACAAATGTAGCTGTCGATGAGACTATTTATTGGGAGTCTGTTACCGGTGTTCCCGCTTATATTATTTCCATAGGTACGACTCCGGGAGGTAATGATGTAGTTGATGAAGTTAGTGTAGGGAGTGCCACGAATTATACACCCCCCAGGGGGCTGCCGTCCAATACACAGCTCTATGTGACAATAACCCTCTTCTTTTTTGAAGGGATATCCCCTATTATTTGTGGTTCAGAATCTTTTACCACCGAACTCATAACAACACCACCACCCTGCACACAGATGCGGAGCCCGGTCGATGGTGCAACTAATGTCAATTTCGGCACGAATATAGGTTGGGATTACGCTCCGACTGCAACTGGATACAGGCTAACATTGGGAACTGCGCCAGGTCTGGGTGATATATTGAATAATCAGGATATCGGGAACTTCCTTTTTTACAACCCTCCGGCCGATTTACCCGCCAATAGTACTATCTACGTCCGGATCACTCCTTACAATGCAAATGGAGATCTTGATCCTTGCCCTGAACAAAGTTTTACTACAGGAGACGTTGCTACTTTGCCTGGTTGCACATCGCTCGTCAATCCATTAAACGGCGCAATCAATGTACCACTCACACCGAATATTGAATGGACTGCTGTTGCTGAAGCCACAGGCTATATTGTGAACATCGGCAACACCCCGTTTGACTCGGAGGTATTGGATGATGCTATTTTCACCACCAACTCGACATTCGTTATAAATTTTCAACCCAACGCCATCTATTTTATCAGGATCGTTCCATTTAGTGATGCGGGCGAAGCCATCGGTTGTATTCAGGAATCATTTTCCACTATTTTGGGATGTGGCCCGTTTTTTAATGAATTCGGAGAACTCGTGGACCTTAGGCCTGAGATAGATTTTCCGGATAAATTTGCGTTCTGTTCAGATGAACTGCCTTTGTCGATTACCTCCTCTGACGCTGCAGAAGGATACCGCTGGTTCGAGATTGATCAATTCGGTGTAGAACGACTCTTATCGGATACAGCGGATGTAGTGATTGAAAATACCGGGAACTATAGATATGAGGCCTATAATACCATAGACCAGTCCGGTACAACTGTTGAATGCATTGCTGAACAGGATTTTGAAGTGACTATTTCCGGACCGGCGACCATAACTGATATCAACCTATCAGAACTGGGCAACGGTACTCGAATTGAGATCGAAGTAGAAGGTCCGGGAGATTATGAGTACGCACTGGATAATATCAATGGCCCATATCAGGATAGCAATGTTTTTGAAACCAGCGCCGAATTCCTTTATACGATCTATGTACGCGACAAAAACGGCTGCGGATTAACGGAGGAAATCGTGGAACAGGATATTACGCTGCAGGGCTTTCCTAAGTTCTTTACGCCAAATGGTGACGGTATCAATGATTTTTGGCAATTTGTTCCTCCTGAGGCCTTGAGTCAGAATCCGCTGGAAGTTATTTATATCTTTGATCGATTTGGTAATCTGCTGATACAGGTAGATCCATTCTCCCAGGGCTGGGATGGCAATTTTAACGGTTCGCCACTGCCGTCTTCCGATTACTGGTTCAAGGCTCGAAGTATCAACAATGGTTTTGTGAGCGGTCATTTTTCG
>JBPCUI010000155.1:0-12714 GCA_051011235.1 Flavobacteriaceae bacterium | reverse complement strand
CAAATTATCAGTTTGTCCAGCATAGTACTTTGCTAGTTTCTCACTATACAATATGTACACAACATGACTCATATTTCTTTGCGACCATCCCGCTATCAGCGGGATACGCTAACCAGCCTGCCACGCCAAAGGCGTGGACTGCGCCACATCCCGATTTAATTATCCGCGAGGTATCTTTTTCAAATTATTAGTTTGTCCAGCATAGTACCTTGCTCGTTTCTCGCTATACAATATGTACACTACAATACTCATATTTCTTTGCGACCATCCCGCCATCGGCGGGATACGCTAACCAGCCTGCCACGCCAAAGGCGTGGACTGCGCCACATCCCGGAATTCGGATTGCAAAAATAACAAAGTTTCATTTAATAATATTCTTTTAAAACGGGCATCTTAACAAATTCTTCACCCCTGCTATCTTGTTCATACCTAAGCCTTTAATAATCAGTAAAATATGATAAAAATCATATTTTCTCTAATCGTGCTTCACTAGATTTAATCGATTTAGATCTAATCAATTTCAAACTAGTGCATATATGAAAAATCTCAAATTAAAAACGCTCTTGATTCTGGCAGTTTCAAGTTTGTTTATGGTACAATGTACCAGTGATCCTATCCCCGGCCCACCCGGAACAGACGGTATTGACGGAATCGATGGCATCGATGGCGAGGACGGTGCTGATGGCACTGCTTCTTGTATCTCTTGCCATTCCAATAGTGCAAGAGATCCAATAGAAAATTCATTCCTGCTTTCCAAGCACGGTTCAAGCTTTGTAGCATTTGCTGCCGGGAGGGGAGGAGAAGACCCCACCAACCGATGTGCACAATGTCACTCAGAAGAAGGATTCTTAGACTATATCGAATTCGGAGAAGCCGATTCGTTAGGATATGCCAATCCTTCGCCCTTTTACTGTTCAACATGCCATGATAAGCACCGTACATTTGACTTTGAAAATGACGGCTTGGATTATGCGTTGCGCAATCTCGATCCCGTTACGCTGGTCATTGATGGATCAACAGTCATCGATTTCAAGGGGTCAAGCAATAATTGTATAACGTGTCACCAACCACGGAGTACCTATGTGATACCAGCCGAAAACGGTACAGGAAAATATGTGGTTACCAGTACACGCTTCGGACCACACCACAGCCCTCAATCCACACTTTTGGAAGGTATCATGGGAGCTAATCTGGCAGGCTCTGAAGGTTATCCCGGCGTAGCTTCCGCTGCTCACAGAACAGGTGCATCCTGCGTTACATGCCATATGGGCGAATCCAATACGGAATCGGAAGGAATCCATTCTTGGGTTCCTACAGATATGGCTTGTGCTGAATGCCACACCTCAGGTGCACCAGATCAGATTACAGGATTTGACGACCGTATGGCCGTCTTGAAACAATTACTCGGCCAGGTGGTAGGTGAGGAATTCGCTGTAGACTCTCTGGGTAATCCGTTATTTGATATGGATGGTAATCCTATCGGTAATGGAGTTCCAGTAAATGGAATCATTGTCGATGTGCCGGAGGAAGATAGATCCCAGGCAGGGATATTCGATACTGATGAGGCTCAGGCAGCATGGAACTATATGACATTACTGGAAGATGGCAGCCAAGGTATTCACAACCCGGCTTATGTAAGAGCACTGCTCAACAATTCCATTGAAGCCTTAGAAGATTAAGATGTTCAAATCCGTTCATAATCCAGTTACTGAAGTATTCCATTTCAGATCGGTTTGCTTTGCTGGCAGGTATAGAGTTTTTGTTCAAGCCCAATTTTGATATTCACTAACAAAAGAATTCAAATGAAAATATTACTTCATAAAGTACTGACGTTGCTTCTATGCCTTTTGTGTTTTTCATGCTATTACGACGAAGCCGTAGAAGTAATTATACCCGAAATACCGGAAAATCAAGAAGTCTCATTTGCATCAGATATCCAACCGATTTTTATTCAAGATGGAAAAGACTGTACCACCTGCCACAATGGTACTGTGGCCGATCCGGATTTGCGCGAAGGAAACGCCTACAATGCCATAGTACCAGATTATGTGGTGGCAGGTAATGCAGAGGCTAGCGAATTATTTCAGAAACTGCCCGGCAATAACCACCCTATCGAAGCAGGTTTCATTTTAAACGCGGATGAAATTGCCCTTATAAAGGCCTGGATCGATCGCGGTGCCGAAAACAACTAAATGATAAGACCAAGCACATGAAAAATTATATCCTAGCCATTCTTGCTTTATTAATTTATCCCGCCTTCCTTTTTTCCCAGGAGAAAGTCAAAGACAGCGTCCCCGACAAACCTGAGCGTGCGGCATTTGAAAGTTCTTTTATCATCGATAACCCGACAGACATTGTATTTACCAAAAAAACATTCGAATTTACAATCAATCACAGGTTTGGAACATTTAACGGTGGGACCAATGACCTGATAGGTTTCTGGGCTCCTTCAAATATACGTATTGGTTTGGCCTATGCTCCTCATGACAGGATTACTGTAGGATTTGGTACCACAAAATTTGATAGATTACAAGACTTTAACTGGAAGGTAGGATTGCTCCGGCAAACACGCTCCGGAAAAATTCCTGTAAATATCTCTTATTATGGCAATTTTGTGATTGACGCCAGGAAAAAGGAGAATTTCGCACTGGATCAGCACCGTTATTCGTTTTTTAACCAACTGATCTTTTCAAGAAGATTTACACCGGGATTTTCGTTGCAAATTGCTCCGAGTGTTTCGCACTTTAACGTTGTTGACGCCAATATGCAAAATGATCGCTGGGCTATTGCCCTTGGAGGTCGGGCAAAAATTAGCCCGCAATCCGCTATTATTTGGGACTATAGCCAGCCGATCACTCAGTTCGATATCAATCCGGATCTCAACAATTATGGTAATAAACCAGGTGTTAGTATAGGTATTGAGATTCGAACCTCATCACATGCGTTCCAAATATTTTTTAGCAATTATAACGGCATAGTTCCTCAACAAAGTTATGTGAAGAATGAAAACGATTTCTTCGATGGGGATATTCTCATTGGTTTTAATATAACAAGGCTATATAATTTTTAGCAGCAATTATTATGAACATTAAGTCGTGTATTTGTTTATGAAAGCAATCCGTAAAAAATCTGAAATACTATCGCGGCGACGAGTTATGTCGCTGTTGGGAGGAGGTTTGATCTTACCTTTTGTTGCAGCTGGAAACGAAGAGGATGAAAAAGTCCAGAAAATGCAAGAGGAAGAATTTCAAACAGTGCTTAAACCGGACGGTACACTGGTTAGATTAAAGTCGAATAGCGTAGCAAAGGCAAAATTGAAAAGCAAAAAATTGTCAAATAGATCCTTGCGCAATTGGCTGGACACAAATAAAAGGAAACTTAAATAACATTATCAATGAAGGAGTACCTGACCAGAGCAAGACGTAAATTTCTGGGTAATAGCCTTAAAATAGGGCTCCTTACCGCCTTGGGAACTTTCGGAATCAGCAAGTGGGTATCCCGGCTGAGTGCTAAATCTAAAAGTTCTATAGAAAACACCACCGAGGTTCTGACGGTTGATGGCAAACTTATTGAAGTTCCTGTGTCTGCGCTTCAAGAAATTGAGCCGTCACATGTCCATGATGAAACATATAATGTAAGGGAGGGAATCCCTAATAGGAAATTTGTCATGGTCATAGACCTGGCTAAATGTAAAAACGCCCTGAACTGCCAGGAATCCTGTAACAAACACCATTATATTACTGGAGATAATGCATGGTTAAAGGTTTACAAGATGCAAGAAACTGAGGATACGGCTCCTTATTGGATGCCAGCTACATGTATGCATTGTGACAAACCCGCCTGTGTAACGGTTTGTCCTGTAGACGCCACATTTAAAAGAAGGGACGGCCTTGTCTTAATAGATAATGAACGCTGTATCGGATGCCGATTCTGCATGGCGGCCTGCCCCTATTCCACACGTGTCTTCAATTGGAACGAACCAGAACAGCAATTTGAATTGAATCTGGAAATGATCATGGAACAGTCTTCCCCTGAATACGCTGGTGTACCCAGCCTCAATGGTACCGTGGATAAATGTGATTTTTGCCCTCATATGATCAAAAAGGGAGAATTACCCCATTGTGTCACTGCATGCCCCAATGGCGTTTTTTATTTTGGTGACAAATATGAGGATACCGTAACCAATGGAGAAGAAACTCTAAGGTTTAAAAAATTGCTGAAGGATAAAGCAGGCTATCGCTTGATGGAAGACCTGGGGACAGAACCAAGTGTCTACTATTTGCCCCCGGTAGACCGACTGGTTGAGTTCGAAGACGGACTGGAAAACTATAATGAATTTCAATCTGTAGCAAAACCAGAAGAGCAATGAAAGGATACCAGGACTTACTCAGGGATTTGGCTCCCAGAAAATTCGGAAAAAGGGGAACCATATGGACCACATTTCTACTGCTTCTTATTTTTGGGGGAATCATTGCCTATATAGACCAGGTCTTAAAAGGCCAACAAGTAACCAACATGCGTGATTATGCACTCTGGGGTATTTATATTTCCAATTTTGTCTTCTTTATAGCCACAAGTTTTGTTGGAACAGTGACCGTAGCAATTTTGATGCTAACTAAAAACTCCTGGCGTATACCATTTGTGAGGATTGCAGAGATTATTTCTGTTGCTTGCATCATTATGGCGGGTATTACCATTATGATCGATATGGCACGTCCAGACCGGCTGCTCAATCTTTTCATTCATGCAAGACCTCAGTCGCCCATAACCTGGGATGTCATCATTATTCCAACTTATATCGTGGTAAGTCTTCTTCTGCTATATTTTCCACTCCTACCTGATCTGTCACTGATGAAAAAATATTTTGTGAAGCAAAAACCTCGATGGAGCAAATGGTATGGAAAATTATCACTTGGATGGACTGGCAGCTCAGCACAAAAGGCGATTCAAACAAGATCGATACGAATTATCGCTATCATGATCATCCCTCTAGGACTTATCCTACAGACCATAGACGCATATTTGTTCTCGACCACATACAGAGTGGGCTGGGACAGCACTAACTTTGCACCTTATTTTATATCTGGTGCATTTGTAGCAGGCGTGGGATCATTGGTTGCAGTAATTTATGTGGTCAGGAAAGTTAGGCGTCTGGAGGCATACATTACTGAAAACCATCTTGATAATCTGGGTAAATTTCTGGCGTTGGCAGGATTGATCTATATTTATTTTAATATTAACGAATACCTGATCCCCGCCTTTATGCCTAAAAAAGTAGAATCCGAACATCTGGAAACTCTTTTTTCTGGCGCATATGCCCTACCCTTTTGGATAGTTACATTCTTAGGGCTTATACTGCCCACATTAGTTCTCCTGTTCAAAAAAGGCCGCAAGCCCATTCCCTTGTTTATCGCTGGAATGGCTATGGTAATTGGTGCCTGGTGGAAACGCTACATTATCGTAACACCCACCCTATTACATCCCTTTCTGCCAATTCAAGGTGTACCTGAGTCATGGCGTTCCTATTTTCCGAGCTTTCATGAGTGGATAATTACTTCAGCTACCTTGGCAATGGCCTTGTTGATCATTACTATTATGGTAAGAGTAATTCCTGTAATCCCCATTCAAAGGGTAGCGGATGAAAATGGAATTAATATTCCGGATAAAATTGAGAGAGATGAAAATTAGATGGAATAGCAAATTCTTGTATATGCTGATGTTCTGGGGTTGCCTTATCCCAACTCTCTGTATGACTCTACAGGCCCAGTCCAAAAAGAACAGAGTACGTCTGAGTGCCGATTTCGTCAATATTATGGAAGGAGAGGCAATGATAGAATTTAAAGCTACAAGCAGGATCGACAAAACGACCCAGCCCGTGGCGGCTATTACCATTGACGTATATGACGAGGGGGCAGGTCAGGAAGTTGAACTTGGGCAGGCCAACACTGATCCCGAAGGTAAAGGCAAGTTTGTAATAGATGATCTCAACCAATTGCATGCTGATTCAACTGGCACATATACTCTGGGACTACGATTTAAAGGTAATGACAGCTTCAGAAAACTTGGTAAAAGTATAACTTTCAAACATGCCGTTCTTAATGCGGGAGTCATCGTAAAGGACAGTATCAATTATGTTAGGGCTACACTCACAGAAGCGGATACGATTCCCATTGTCGGTGAATCGGTGACCGTTTATGTAGCGCGACTTTTTAGGCCTTTAAGATTAGGTGAAGAATTTAATTTTACCGATGACTCTGGCACTGTAATTGTACCGATTGAAGAAGGAATCCCTGCCTTAGAAGGAAAACTCGAGCTAATTGTAGAATTGTTTGAAAGTGACAGTTATGGAACGGTCAAGGCCCATATTGAAGCGCCCATTGGTACGCCGATAGAATTGGATAAGACCCATGATGCACGTAGCCGATGGGCTTCGAGATCTCAAACGCCTTTGATAATTCTGTTCTTCACACTTTTCCTTATTTTAGGAAGCTGGGGACTTATTATATACTTAATTAGAAATTTGTTTAGCATATCTAAAAATTAATTAAATGAAGACTTTAAAGATGATTTTAATAGGAAGTATAGCATTGCTGGCATGTTATTCTTTTACCACTGTGTTACAGGAAAAGTGGGTAGTACCCGAAGAATATGTCAACATGAAAAATCCAACCGATCCTTCAGTTGATCTCGCCATAGGCAAATCGCTTTACAGCAAACACTGTAAGTCCTGCCATGGCAAGGAAGGTTATGGAGACGGACCCAAAGCTGAAGAGCAGAAAGGTGATTTAGGAGATTTCTCAACCGCCGAATACCAAGCTCAGACAGACGGGGAACTTTTCTATAAGACCTCTTTTGGCAGAGACGATATGCCTGAATACACGAAAAAAATGCCGGATGACGAGGACAGGTGGTTAATTGTCAACTATATGAGAACATTAGCAGAATAGTGAATTAATATATTTCGTTAAAGTTACTGAGATGAACAACAAGTTACGTTATATCAGCATTTCACATAAATCGGCATCGCTGGCCAAACGGGAGCGATACCATATTTCGGGATGCGAAAAGAAAGAATGGCTGGATCTAATTCGACATTCATTTAATGATATAAGGGGATTGCTTGTTTTGATTACTTGTAATCGAACTGAGATCTATTTTGAATCGGATATTACAAATTCTCGTGAATTGCGTGATTTTATTATTCATTTAAAGCAGGACCATAATGTTGATTCCGTTAAAAATTTATTCGTATGTTCCAATAATTCGGAAGATACCATGGCGCATCTCCTGGAAGTGTCTACCGGTCTGGCTTCAACCGTTTTAGGTGATGCAGAGATTATCCACCAGATTAAAACGGCTTATAACCAAAGTAGAAAATACAATCTTCAAGGTTCCTTGCTGGAGCGCTGTATGCAATCGGTATTTAAATCTCATAAGAGAATCAGCAATGAGACACGGTTCAGGGATGGGACAACTTCAGTAGCTTATAAATCGCTCAAGGTAATCACCAATACATTCGATAAGTCGATTCACGACTCATTAAAAATCCTCTTCATCGGAGCTGGAGATATAGTTAAACAACTTTTTAACTACAACAACAAGTTTGGATTCAACTCGGTTCATATTGCCAACCGCACTGTGGAAAATGCAAAGACCCTGATTCAAAGTTTCGGGGGAGAAATTTATGATTGGGAAAAAGTTGTAAGTAATGATATCAGTTCATTCGATGTTGTTGTTTCAGCTGTAAGCAACCGCCCTAATCTATTGAAAAGTTTAGGTGGCAGGTCTGGAAAAACCTTGTTAATAGATTTAGCGGTACCAGGTAATATTGATAAAAACCTGGTGAGTGATCGTAACATTGATTATTACGATCTTGATACTATTTCCGCGGTGCTTAAAGAGACTCAATCTAAACGTCTGACCGAAATAGGAAAGGTAGAATCCATTATTCGTGATGAAAGAATGGAATATAAAACCTGGCTTGAAAACGCCTCTACAAGAAAGCTTTTAGCCGACTATAAGCATGAAGTAAACCAATGGGTGACAGCTTACGTCGAGCACGAATGCGAAACAACGCCAATGGAGGTAAAACAATTGGCAACAAATAGGATTGTCCGAAGATCTTTAAAACATGATGGTAAAAAGATTTCGGAGCGGGAAATGAGAATGATAGTCGAAGAGCACCTTTAATTCCATGAAAAAATAACAAGGATGATTATTTTTAAAACGCTTACCCTGTTCTTTTCGAGCACCAAATTAGCAATTGCTTTTTATATGGCCTTAACCCTACTAGTTGGAGTAATGCTTAATTCCTGCCAATGGGGCCCTAAGGAAACAGAACTCACTATCCCTACTAAAATCAGTGTAAAAGATCTTGATAAATCCGGGCTTTACTTCGATTTGCACCAGGTGGAAGTCTTAGAAATACTCCCAACTGAAAATTACGTGTATTTATACGTTTCGGAAGGTGACAGAAATTTCTGGATAGCTACTCGTAATAGCAACATTCATGTAGATTCAACCTATTATTACCGTGAAGCCTTACTAAAAACTAACTTTGAGAGTAAACAGCATAAACGCGTCTTCGACTCCATCTATTTGGTAACCAAACTTGTAAATGCTCGTCATAGCAAGGAGGAAACTTCTTCGCTTAAATAATAGGTAATCTATTCTAATTGATCACGTGTATTACTTATAGCACATTCTGTTTAACAAAAAAGGACCGCAATTTCTTGCGGTCCCGGTCCATAGCATAAGATAAATATCCTACACTGGATTATCTGTAAAGGGTAAAATGCCCTACATATTGCTGCCTTTCTTTATCATTGGCATTCACTACGTACCAATAGTCTCCCGTTGGTAATTCCTTGCCTTCATAGGTGCCATCCCACTTCTCTATCTGATCGAGGATAGCTACAACCCTACCGTAGCGGTCGTAGATCTTCACTTCAATATTCGGGAAGAGATCACGGTTCCTCGGGAACCACTCTTCATTCATATTGTCCCCATCGGGCGTAAAGTAATTCGGCATTGTCAGCATCCCTGTAAAATCGAAAGGAATCTCAATTTCCGCAACACATCCCGCTGCATCTACAACACGGATGTTTACAAGTGCATCTTCATTTGTTGTATATACGTTCTCACTGCCATAAGATGTATTCTGGAAGAAATATTCATAGCCACCAAAGCCGCCCGCGGCAGTCGCTGTAATCTCATTCACAGCAGTTTTGATAGCCGACAGCGTTAGCGGATCATAGGTATCCAGGGTAAAATCTACAAAAGTTGTACAACCGTTCAGATGATAGATATAAACCGTGTGATCTCCTGCAGGCAGATCGCCCCAGCTTCTCTCAGCACCAGCCAGTGAGGTAATCGCATCCGTAGGATCTACAGGATCAAGTGCGAACAATAAATCAGGATACTGGCTGCTATCTTGCATTTCTACTCTTACAGAACTGTTCGGGAACATGCCGTCGCAGCCGTATTCTACGATAGCCTCCGGATTCAGTGCAACACCCGGTTCTACAGGTACTATGACACTCGTTTCACATCCGTTAGCATCTCTCACAAAGATCACATAAGTATCTCCGCCAATTAAATTGTCCCAATATTGAGAAGGATTAGGTGCAAAGTCTGCTGCATCCGATGAATTCACTGCATATTCGTAAGGAGCAGTACCACCCACCACATTTATGGTTACAGTACCATCTGCGTCACCCAGGCAGACCTCCGGTGTGGAATCACCAATACTGGCCACCAGGGCGGAAGGCTCTGTAATGGTTACCGTCTGTGTAATTGTACAACCCAGATCGTCCTGAATAATCACCTCATAACTCCTTGGCTCCAGATCCGTAAATGTTTTTCTGTTTGGGAACAATGGATCATCTCCTTCAAAGAATTCACTGAGCTGATCTGCAATGGAATAACGGATTGTACCGGTACCGCCACTTGCCTCAATGATCAATTGACCATCTGTATCCCCATAACAACTCACAGGTACTGTCTCAATGTAATCCAACACCAATGGCGGTGGATCAACGATGGTTATAGGTGTAGATAAGGCCGTACAGCCACCACTCTGGGCGTATACCCAATAAGTACCCGGACCTAGATCCCTGAAAATACCCGATGCCTGAGCGCTTCGTTCCACATTACCTCCACTTGGGAATGGTGGGGTATCCGAGTTCAATAACGTATATACATAGTTCCCTATTCCTCCAAATGCCTCAGACCGAATGATCCCTGTGGCTTCACCGGCACAATTAATTGTGGCGTTGGTGAGGTCTAAGGAAATTACCAACGGCGCGGCCGGATCGAGTGAAATCTGGTTTGATTTCTCAAACGGACATCCGTTCGAATTCTGAACGTCGTACTGGAATGGACCCGGATCAATGGTAATATCTTCAGTGATCTGGACCGAAGTGGCTAATGGATCCAGAGTGTCAAAAGGAACAAAAGGATCTGCTGTTCCCGACCTGCGGTAGAAATAGCTCACGCCAACCTCAGGATTGGTAACCGTTAATTCCATCACTCCTAAATTACCACAACCAGGTGGCTGTAATTCGACCAATTCGGCGATTACAATTGGAGGATCCTGAATAGTTATTGGTACTGTTGTATAAGAACAATCCCATCCGTCGAACACCGTAATAGTATAATCACCAGCCGATAAATTACCAAAGGTCGGTGTAGTCTGAAGACCACTGCTTGTACCTTCCGATAATCGGTTTAACTGGTAGAGGTAGTTGCCAGGTCCCTGACCGCCACTTTCATTAAAAGCTTCAATTTCTCCATTGTTATCATTATTACACTGAAGCGGAATAGTGATCTGGATATCGGCGTATATCGGTGCTGGTAAAGCCAGGTCAATGGTATTGGTGGCAATACATCCTTCTGCGTCCCTTATATTGACCGTATGCAGGCCTTCTGACAGACCGGTAAAATTATCATTTGTGCTCGGGAAATCCTGAATAATTGTAAACCCATCGGGTGCAATCACCTGGAATTCATATCCTCCCCAACCACCGTCGCCGGTAGCAAAAACTTCTCCAAGGCCTGGAACTGCACAGGTAACTTCTGCCGTTTGCTGTAAGGCCACTGTTAAGGCCCTGTCTGGTTGCCTAACAGTAGTTACATTACTGACAGTATCACAGAAAGGCGTATCCAGCGCTTCAACATGTACAACAAGGTTTCCGGCAGGTAAACCAGTAATGATCCCCGGATTCTGTACCGTGGTATCGAAGCTACCAGTAACTCCGGTAGTCGTTTCAACACCGAAATTATCTCTTGAGAAAACCTCAAAGTTGTACTGCCCTGTATAATTATTGATCTGGATGCTGATCTCCCCGTCAGAACCATTAAAACAGGTAACAGGTTTAACTTCAGCAATTACAGCGTCAATTGTATTGTATTCCGGAACATTAACCACAGGAGTCAGATAGGTACATCCGCCATTTCCAATATCGGTCACAGCAAATATGTAATTACCCGGAATACTGATCGCCCAGTTCACCGTATCGCTTCCTCCTGAATTCTGAACAGGTTCCGAACCTAAGGGTAAGATTTCAACATCGTAATTACCAGGTCCCTGATCTATAGTAATATCTATTGAACCCGGGCTCACACCTATTCCTGATGCATCACAGGTAATAGGGCTGACATTGAATGTAAATGTCAGATCGTTTGGAGGATTGATGACTACGGTATCTGTAATTTCACAGCCGTTGTTATCCCTTGTTGTTAATACCAGGGTCTGGGTAGTACCGTCGTCTACTACTTCAAATACATTGTTGGTACCATTGGAAATGGTAGTAGTTCCGTCGAACATTGTATAGGTATAGGGTGCTGTACCGGTATTGACCCCTGTCCCGTCGCCATTTGTATCATTATATACGGTAATGGTCGCCGTACTAAATCGATTGTTAGACGGATCACAGCTAAATTCCGTATTGGTTGTAGCGATTTCCAATACCGTGGGTTCTATAATAATGATGTCACCCGATCTGTCCGAACATCCCCTGTTCGAAACTGCTTCCACCTGGTATGTTCCTGGTCCGAGGTTGTCAAAAATGGACGACCCCTGTGGGCCTGCAAGTACGGTGGCTGTAGAACCGTCGTAAAGTATAAAACTTATAGGAGTATCCGTATCACTTCCTGGTTGCAGTTCAACAGAAATAGTTCCGTCATTGGCCCCGTTACAGCTAATATCTGTTTTTGGGGTGGCTGAAATTATTGGCGTATCTACCAGCGTAACATCCACGGTTGCCGTATCAGTACACAACGGTATGGTATTAGAATCTAAATCGGTTACAAGGATTGTATAACTGCCGGGCAGTATACCTGTAAATACCGGATTATTTAATTGAACAATTGGCGGGTTTATTCCGTCGTCCAGTTCAAACTGGAAATTTCCACTACCTCCAGAGGTATTTACGGTAATCACACCATCTCCGGCATTACATGTAGGTTCTGAGGTCGCATTGGCCGAAATTGCAAAGAAATCAAATACTCTGGCCAGCACAGAATTTGTACATCCGTTACCGTCTCTTACCACTATCGTATAATCACCTGGATTAGGAACCGTAAAATTCGGACTTGACTGGAACCCACCTCCAATATCGTATTCGAATGTTTCATGCGGAAGCCCGGAACCGGTACTGAGTGGTGTAGTAACATTTATGGTATAATTTGCCACGGCCGTACACTGGTTAATCA
>JBPCUI010000154.1:0-24133 GCA_051011235.1 Flavobacteriaceae bacterium | reverse complement strand
GCCGACGACCTCATTGGAGAAATGACAAGAACTGCGCAAAATATCTCCAGGGAACTGGGTAAACTGGAAGGATATTCAGATCAGGAGAAAGCAGAACTCTACCGCATAATAGGCCTGGGTGCCCTAAAATATTATGTCCTGAAAATTGATCCTAAAAAACGAATTCTCTTCAACCCTGAGGAATCAGTCGATTTCCAGGGGAATACAGGCCCTTTTATTCAGTACACTTACGCGCGTATTCAATCAATACTGAGAAAGTTCAGGGAAACTTCGGGTGCTGAACCTATTGATGCAATAAACCCCGAACTGACATTGCATGAAAAAGAAAAGACACTTATCAAAATTATAGAGCAATATCCTCAAATTGTTCAAACGGCGGCCGAGAATCTCAGTCCTGCACTCATTGCTAATTATGTGTATGATCTGGTGAAGGAATTTAATTCGTTTTATCAACAGGTTACCATTTTAGGAGAAGCTGATTCAGAGAAAAGGTTATTACGTGTAAAATTGGCGCAAAAAGTTGGAGAAGTAATAGCAGCCGGTTTTGACTTGCTGGGCATTGAAGTTCCGGATCGTATGTAGTTCAAAATATCAATAATAAAATACCGGTTTGACCTTAAAAGACAATTTTGAATTGACCTTAGTTTTGTAATTTAAGGCCAATGAAGTTAGCGGGAATTTTCTATGGCTTAGTTTACCGTCGACAAAGATTTGATAAATAGTCTAATTACTTAATACCAGAGACTTATGGCAAGACGCATGGTTCAATTTATCATTCTGTTATCATTCTTAACCACATTATGTGCTCAACACGGCAATCGGGATGCAGACCCGGATAACTCATTGAAAGAGCTCATTGAGAGGTATAAGAAAGATATCAGAGGGCCATATAAGATATTGAACTGGTATTGTAATGACGGACGAATAAATCCTGCCAATGAGCCTTGTGGTGATGAAATTGGAGGTGTACAGCGTGCTACTTATAAAGATGAGGTGGTTAGACTTGGTCAAAACCATCACATATTCCTCGGCCAGATTCTGGCTACAACGGATTACGATGCCTTCTGGGATGCCGCTAATAATAGCTCAAGGCTTAAGCAATATCAGTTAGAGAAGTATTTAAAATCTGTAGATAATGGCTGGATCAACAGGCGCGCTCAGTTTTACAGGGGAGCTATGCAAGCTGAAGATGAAGAAGACTGGGGCAAAAAATTCTTTGAAATGGTGTTGATGGACGACCAGATTCTGGAAAAGCACTTCTTCTTATTGAGAGAGGCTGCCAAAGATATTCCACATTCAGGTGACGATAATACTGCTCAAAGAATGCGTTCGGAATCTAAAACCATTGCCGACCAATACAAGGCATTTATGAATTTGCGGATAAAAATCCACGGTCAGCCGGAAGCTTCGGATATTGAAGACGTCATCGAATTCAAAAACACACACAGCGACAGACTGTCAAATAACCTGAATAAAAAGTTCGACCAGCTGATCGCTACCATGAAGGAATATTTTAAACCAATTGACATAAGTGAGTACAGGAAGTATGTGATTGAGGTTAAGCAAGATGAGATTCGTGATAAACTGGAAAGTTTTTTAAACAATTATGCGAGTACGAATGCCCAGGTACAGATCCAGGGAGCTGTGGAGCTCATGTGGTTTATTCGAGAACAGATTGGGAAGGAAATGGCGGCTAAGGGACGCCTGGCATTACTCGATCTTTCTCTTGAGTTAGAGGAACTGGTAAAAACGCGAATTGGGGACTATCCGGATCAGGATCTGGAAGGCACATTGGATAAGATATGTCTTTTAAGCACGGCCTCAGCGGCCTCAGGTTTTACAGAAATCTGGGAGTGGGAAACGCTTATGAGCAGGATCTCTGCAACACCTGTTGAATCATTGGCACTAGGAGAATTGAACCAGGTGTTTGAAGCTGCGCGGCGGCAGCTGGAATGGGGCACCGGAAAGAACAGGGCTGTATACGAAGATGTTGTGTCGAGATATGAAGTATTTGAACCGCTCGTTCACGGTTTCCTGGATGATAGGATCAGGGGCTCTGTAATGCTCAGTCTCGGGAATAGTATTGGAAGGCTAGGGAATTTCGTCGCGGAACAATCTTCACTGCAAAACAAACTCCTGGACATAAGTAACCAGGGGCATGTTCATGGTTTAAACCCCGGGTACGCCAGTGGGGTCCTGGTAGTGGTAGACGGATCAGCCGAGGGGATGGAGGTAAACCCGGACCGGATTTATGTGTTTGAGTCGGCTCCATCAGATTTAAAACCTGTGTCCGGCATACTGACCATTTCGGAAGGAAACCTGGTCTCGCATGTGCAGCTTTTGGCGCGAAATTTAGGAATTCCTAATGCAGCAATTTCACAAAGCAATCTTGACGATCTTAAAAAGTATCATGGTCAGGAAGTGTTTTATGCCGTTTCGAACCAGGGCACAGTGCTTATGAAGCCGTTTGCGGATGCCACCCCTGAAGAAGCCAAACTTGTCCGAAAAATCGTCAAGGATGAAGACATGATCACCATTCCGGTAGACCAGATAAAGCTGGAAAATAATTCTGTACTTGATATGCGAAACCTCAACGCCAAATCTTCGGGAATTTATTGTGGTCCGAAGGCTGCCAATTTAGGAGAGTTAAAAGAGTTATTCCCGGAGCTCGTGGTGGAAGGGATCGTTATCCCATTCGGTGTCTTCCTCGACCATATGGAACAGAATATGCCAAATAAGGATCAAACTTATTGGGAGTATTTGAATAAGATATTTGAAAATGCCCGGAATATGAAATCATACGGTGCATCCAGCACCAGGATCGAAACCTATATCCTGACCGAGTTAAATGTTTTGCGACAAAGCATATTGAGCATGACCCTGAAATCAGACTTCATCGATCAGTTAGAAAATTCATTTCGCACGGTACTGGGCTCCTCTTTGGGTCAAACTCCGGTTTTTCTTCGGAGTGACACTAATATGGAGGATTTAAAGAATTTTACGGGAGCCGGTTTAAATCTCACTCTTTTTAATGTGCTCGAAAAAGAGAAGATCCTCAATGGGATCAAGGCAGTCTGGGCCTCACCATATACAGAAAGAAGTTTTAAATGGCGGCAAAAATATCTGACCAACCCGGAAAACGTTTATCCTTCCATCCTTATTATTCCAGGTGTTGATAACGACTGTTCGGGTGTGATGATCACAAAAGGAGTTTCTTCGGGTAACGAGGATGAAATCACCGTTGCCATGAGTCGTGGTGTTGGTGGGGCAGTCGATGGGCAATCTGCAGAAACCTGGACAATCAGGCAAAACAGGGATGATGAATTGATTTCTCCGGCCAGGGAATTGAAATATCTCTCTTTACCCACCAGCGGTAGCACAAAAAGTAATTGGTGCAGCCTCGAGAAGCCATTGCTTTCGAGTTCAAAGAGAGATAAGCTATACACTCTGAGCCAGGGATTGATCCAAAAAATGAAGTCGAAAAACATTGAAGGCCCCTATGATGTAGAACTGGGATTTAAAGACGAAAAGATCTGGTTATTCCAGGTAAGGCCGTTTGTTGAAAATAAGAATGCCGTGAGTTCAGAATATCTGGAATCAATTTCCCCCCCGATAAATAAGGCTAAAATAATATCCACCAAAACCCAACTCCAGGAATGAAAAATCTCTTGTTTATTATTACAGCAATACTGTGTGCAGGATTTTCACCAGTGAACGACTATCCAATTGACGGTTTTGAAAGTACGGGAATAAGAAGGCTCGATTACCTGGACAAACTGTATAAAGGTGAAATTGAGGGTCGGAAACGACTGCCCGATGGTGCTTTGAAGCCGCTTGATTACGTGAAACTGAATCTTGTTGACCGGCGAGATGAAATACTTGGTATACCGGAAAAAGATCCTGAATTCCAACAAAAAGTAGCAGGACTTTTCCGCGGATTGAACCGCAACTATTCTGTAACTGTTTTGGATATTACCCCAGGCCGGCCTATCCGCTATGCGGGCCATCGTGAGAGTGCGGGCTATCAACCGGGTAGTGTTGGAAAGATTGTTGTGATGACTGCTTTTTTTGAGCAATTATGCGAGATATATCCCAATGACTTCGATGAACGGAGAGAACTTATGAAAAGCAAAATGGTAAAGGCGGGCAACTGGGCAATGGGCGACCACCATACTGTACCCATCTACGATCCTGAAACTCAGGCCTACAGCCGCAGAACTATTCAGGCTGCCGATGTCTTTTCATTATATGAATGGGTAGATCATATGGTATCGCCAAGCAACAATGGAGCTGCTTCGGTAGTTTGGAGAGAGGCAGTTCTTATGCATGTATTTAAAGAAAAATACCCGGAACTGACCTTCGAAGAGGCAGAAGAGTACTTCAAAAACACCCCCAAAACTGAACTTTCGGAAATGGCCAATACAATGGTTAATAAGCCACTGAGAGATATCGGTATTACGCATGATGAATGGCGATTAGGATCTTTTTTTACGCGCAGCGCGGGGCGTTATATTCCTGCCAGAGGCGGTAGTATCGGCTCGCCCATCGGACTTATGAAGTTTATGATTGCATTGGAGCGCGGGCAGATTATTGATGAGGAGAGCAGCCTTGAAATGAAGCGATTATTATATATGACCGGACGCAGGATTCGCTATGCAGCTTCTAAAAGCCTGAGTGATGCTGCGGTGTACTTTAAATCGGGAAGCTTGTATAAATGCCAGCAGGAAGAAGGATTTGAATGTGGAAAGTACATGGGCAACGCCTATAATTATATGAATTCTGTTGCCATGGTTGAACAAGCTGATGGCTCAAAATACATGGTTTGCCTTATGACTAATGTAAAAAAGAAGAACTCTGCCTATGATCATTTGATGCTTGCATCTCGGATTGACGCATTAATTCGCAATTAAGATCTCAATTTTTCAGATTCTAAACGGGTATGGACTTCCTTTGCATGTTCTCTGATTTTGGAGTGAGAATCATCGAAAAGTCTTTTTATCATAGGTTGGTATTTAGCGTCTTTGATTTTGGAGATGAGGTACAATGCGGCATGCCTGAATTTGATATTATTTAATGAAAGTATTATTTCCAGACTTTCGAACTCACTGATTTTTTCCCCTTTCAAACTCTCAAACATCTCGAGGTATTTATCGTCCGTTTTTACCATTAGCGATTCAATAAGTGGCATTAGAGATCGACGTATTCCAAAGCTAAAATTGTTCTCGAGAAATTCCGCAGCGTTCATTTGCTGGTCTAATTTTCCTTCCAGGAGTACCTGGGACATGGGCTCAAGATCTTCAATTGGGTATTTTAGATTTAGCAGGTAAATGAATTGCAGCTTAGGTCTGTCGATCCACCTTGTCAATATTTGTAGAAGTCCTGCCCGCGCTTCTTTTTCTTCCAGGAAACCAGACAAGGCGGTATCGGATTGTTCATTCAACCTTCGAAGGCTATTGATGATAGATACGATGTTCCTGAATTTCGTACACTCCCGCTTAACATTGCGAACAATAAATCGGTTACCGACCTTAAGGGAGGTTGTCTGCTGCAAGCGGATAAGGGATTTAATGGAAGCCAGGGAAACAGTATGATCTCCTTTTTCGGCCAGTTCGACAAGGGCCTGTATCGCTGTCTCGTTCTTAAATTGTTCGATCACCTCTGGGATAAAGATAGAATCGTGAAAGTCTTTAATCCCCTCAAAGACCCTTTGTTTTAGTTCATTGATAACAATTTCACCGTACTTAAATAATGTAAATTCCGCTTGTTGACGATTCTGTTTTTCCGACAAATGAGAAACGATCAGGTCCAGGAATCGCAGATCCTGAGTTCGCCCGGCTGCCTGAAGAGCTATATGTACTACCTCATGATTTGGAGAAGTCAATTCTTCTTCCAGAAGCTTGTAGTAGCTTTTAACCCGGGCATGACCAATGGATAATAAAATTGCAATGAGCCTGATCTGCTTTACGGTTTCGTTTTGTTCTTCCTGCCATTGATCCACAGCATATCTGATATACTTCTCAAAATTGAATTTCTGTATTAGCTTCCTGTTATCTCTTAATTCCTTGGCAAAGGCCAACAACGCAGCATTGGAGACATATGGGTTCTCATCGTAAAAATAGTTTTCAAAAAGCTTTTGCTTACCCGCCGTATGGCGATTTAGTAAGTATCTCATTGCCTGTGTTGCAGTGACTGGATCCGGATCGTATGCCAGCTTTTCCATAGTCTTCGAAAGATCCTCAAAAGGAAGGTGATAAAGATTCTTTATCGCCATACACCTTATTTCATTGGATTCGTGCTCCAAAAGACCTTTTAAAGGGTCTATGAATAGGCTATTAGGGTATTCAAAGGTCTTCTGTAACATATGCAGGATTTGATTTGTACTGCCATTTTTAAATATCCATACTACGGTATCCGGGATGTTATCCAGAGGTGCTTGAGTCTTAGTCTTTACGGTAATGCTGTGCCTAACAGCCGGGGGATTGGCGAGAGTTCGGAACGATTCTCTGTAGGCGGTCTTTAACTTCAATATCAATTGGATCTCAATAACCAGCATGACAATTATAATTATACTGACATAGGCAGATGAAACTTCAAATGCCCTGATAAAGAAGAACAGAATAATACCCGCTATACCTGTGGCCACACTGTCCACAACTACATCGATGAATGACTTCGTCTTTTTTTTCGCCTCAAAGGGTACTGGCATGAAAATAAGTTCCTTGGCCGACTTGTTTACAGACTGCTTGAAACTGCCATCGACCACTTTAATGAATACAACCACCCATAATTCCGGAATAACAAGAAGTAATACAGAACCCAGCAATATTCCGGCAGGCATAATCAACAATGTACTACCAACACTGAATGTTTTAAGTATACGCTCAGTTAGATACAGCTGAATGAGCAAGGATATGATACTGATATTGGATAGCCAGATTCCGAAAAATGAAGAAAGTTCTTCGGTGTCGTCCAGATATCTGGTAGCAAAGTCACTGTACTGGTAGTCGATCAGTTTGGCTATTAAAACACTCAAACCGGTTACAAGCGTAATATAGGTGAGCAACTTTGAGTTTTTTATAATAATGAAAGGTGTTCTGCTTTTTACCTTCGAATCTTCACCTCGGGACAGACTTATTACGCCACTTATGCTCAGTTCATGTTTCCAAAACATTTTGTACAAAGGAACGCAACACAAGACAAGGAATGCAGCAACAAACAATATATACTCCGATGGCATAAGATGTGCGAGAAAAGAAGTCAGGTAGCCACCGAGAATACCACCTGCTATACCCCCGGCACCAATAAATCCAAAAGCCCTTTTGGCCTGGCGGATATTATAGACTAAGTTGGTAACCAGCCAAAATTGCGAGGCGACCAACAGACCGTAGATAGCTACAAAAACATAAACGGTGTACATAAGTACTGGAGACTCTATCTTGTAATGGAATGCCAGGGCAAAGAACACAATAAGGATCACCGTCCCTATCAGCGTATTCAGGATAATCGAATTCAGTCTGAATTTTTCTAGTGAAAGATCATAAAATTTAGACCCGGCGGCAGCAAAGATCGCAGTGAGTATAAAGGCCACCGGCAATGCATCTGCACTTAGGGCCGATAGGAAAAGAGAGTTGACCGTTGGTTTGAGGAGAAGCAATGTGGTGATCACTAAAAAAAGGATTATCTGAAGCATAAATGCCTTCTGTAGCTCGCCTTCTTCCAGACCGGAAATCTTCGTTAAAATTTTTGTGGCTTTCGCTCTTAAAGACATGGATTAAACTACTTAATGATCGCCCGGTCTAGTTGTAATCCCAGGTTTCGTATAATTTTTTCGCCTGAAGGATCCTGGATCAGTGCAACAAGGATATACTTTCTGGTATTTCCCCATACCAATATTGAATCGGCATGCCAGTTTTTCCAGGTCCCTGATTTGCGGTACAACTTGGCATCAGGGTCGATCTGTTTCAGGGCATAAACAAATTTATGATTGATTTTAGGCGCTTCAAGCATTTTTAGCATATGCTCGGATCTGTCTGCTGAAACCAGTTGTCTGTTGATGAGCAGGTAATAAAACCTGCAAACCTGATCCACTGTCGCGGCATGGCTCAAATTTTTAATCGGTTCCCGATTGGTTGGTCCTCCGGAGGCATAACGTTTACCTACCCATAGTCCTCCTCCCTTATCGGGGTCGTAGAACTTATGCCTTTCCGCGGTAACAGCAGCTTCAATTTTATCATACCCCAATAAGTCAATGATTCTTGTTGTGGCCTGGTTATTACTTTTGCTGATCATCAGACGCATATCGTTCTCGAGGGATTTCGAAGGCTTAATTTCCCCTTTCTCCAGAGCAACTTCAGCGGCCAGCAAAACGGCAATCTTAGGCAAACTGGCCGCATACAGCATTACGTCCCCATTCAAACTGGCGAATCTCGGTTTATCCATATCATTCAGATCTACAACCCCGATGCACATCTTCTTGGCCTCAACTAATTGACCCCAGCTGCCGTGTTGATCTACAATATCCTGCAACTTAGCTTCCAGTTGGGGGTTGTAGAAGGATTCGAGCGGATATATACTATCCTGGAATGAGCTCTGAATTGTGTTACAGACGATCTCGGTATTCACCACCGGAGGAGTTAAAGCATTATAATTTGCCTCCTCCAAAGAAAATTCCGGATAACACATCAATAAGATGAATGAGATTGTAGTCGTTTGTATCAGCCGTAGCATATTTACTTTTAAGTAGCCTTATTTATCCTAAAGTAAAAATAGGAATATTAAATGCTTCCTTCTAGTAATTACGACTATATGATCAAACTAAGGAACTATTTTTCTAAGAATTCCTGGGTAGCCTTATATCTCAGAACCAAACACGAAAACTCAGGTTAGGAGTGAAGCCCAAAGATTCACTTTCAATCTTGTCGATTTCGATTTGGCTGTTGAGTCGGTAAAACACATTAAGAATGTTTTTCTTGTTGAATAGATTCAGAAAAGACAGACCGGCCGATGCTTTTACCCTATTGCTTATGTTAAATGTATACAATGCGGAAGCGTCTGCACGGATATAATCGGGCAATTTGCTGCTATTGGGGTCCTGGTAGACAATCGTTGCGGGGAGTGTACTAAAATCAATACCGTCCGGGTCTGGTAAGGGTTCGGTAAACGGTTTCCCGGTTCGGTAATTAAAACCCAGCCCCAGTTTGAAATTGTTGTATGTATATGTGCTGGCAAGTGTTAGGGTATGTCGAATATCAAGATTATTTGGAAATTGCGAGGGGACGATATCCTCAAATGTATAATCGTTGATATTGTAGGCATAGCTTAACCAGGTACTGAATTTGTTGTTTTTGTGATTGATCAGAAATTCCAGTCCTTTTACATCGTACCGCCCGATCTCACCATTGAATTGATTCTGGTTTTGAAATCCCTGAGTCGATGTACTGATACCGTCTACTCTTTTGTAAAATCCCTCCAGGCTCAGGAACCAGTTTCTCTTGTCGTAATTTAAACCAACAGACCCTTGTTTACTCTTGTTGATGGGAAGCATATCTTCATCAGCAAGGATCCATCTGCGTTTCTCAATACCAAGAAAATTCTGTTCCAGGTCAATGACCTGGTTCGTCACCTGATTTTTAAATTCAGCGAGCACTTCCAAAGTGAAGTTATCGGCAATTGCATAGCTGAAATTTAAGCGGGGTTCTATTATAATTTCACTGAAAGTATCGAGGTTTTCTATGTAGTTGAACCGACCGCCAATGCGCAATCTGAAATTTTCACTCAAAGAAAAATATCCCAATTCGGAAAAGGCGGAATGAGTCCTGATCACCCCTTTGATATCGCTCTGAAAAGGGGGTTGCGAAACCTCGGTGAAATTGGTAATACCAACCTCACTGAACTGATAGCCGTTAAACCAATGCAAGCCTGGCCTTATCCTGTAATCGGTATTTAGTTTAATAGAGGTCTCCAGCACCTCGTTTACCTGATCTAATACCTGCTGACCAAAGGCTGTGACATTTCTCGAATCGAGGTTATACCTCGTGTAGTACCCATTGATCGATGAGAAAAAATTACTGTTCCACCGGGCATCCCACCTGCCGCCAAAAGATAGATTCGTCTGGTCCAGTGAGCTCTCATTAGTTCTTGCATTATCCTGATTGGTCTCTGAATAGTCGAGCCGGTTATTCATATTGATGAAACTCAGCCGTACTTTATGACTGTCATTGAGATCGTATAAGAGTTTACCCGAAAAATCGTAGAAATAGAAGTTTTCATCCTGGATAATGTTGGCCGTATTATTGCCGCTGCTAATTTTTATCTGGGTGTCCTGGAAAGCCCGGTCAGAGAATTCTTTGTAAGTGGGTGTATTTATGAAATCTGTAACAGAGCGTCTTCCTGAAAATTGTATGGCCAGCTTCTCATTTAGAGGTACTTGTCCGTATACATCACCGCTGATGAGGTTAAACCCGGCCCCGCCATGGAATCTTGGATTAATCTCATCGTTGGTCTCCATAATGATCACCCCGCTTACCCCATCGCCGTATTGTGAACTGGTCCCGTTCTTTATAATTGAAACCTTATCCGTTAAATAGGGGTTAAAAGCGGATATAAGTCCGAAAAAATGTCCTGACTGGTACATTTTGATCCCGTCCCACAGGATTAGATTCTGGTCGTTAGTACCGCCTCTGATATTGATATCGGAAACAGTTTCATCAATACTCTTAATGCCAGGAAGAGCCTGTACCGTCTGCAATACATCTGGTTCAATAAGTCCGGGAAGAATGCCAAATTCGGCCGAATTGACTTCAATACTGCCATCTTTTTGCTTGGAAATACCGGTGGTGAGGAACTTGTAAATCACTACTTCTTCCAGTTCCTGATAGCTGACACCCAGCAAAAGGGTCTGACAAGGATCGGAACTCACGAGTTCCTCGGCTGTAACATATCTGGTTCTATAACCGATATGACGTATCCGTACAACTGCTTTGCGCGGAATTCTCAAAAGTTTAAATGACCCGTTCAGGTCGGTTACGGTTGCAACACTACTGCCCAATACCTCAATGGAGGCTCCTCCAAGGGTATTGTTTTCAAAATTATCCAGAATACGGGCGCAGATATCGACCATTACACTTTTAGAAACTGTGTAATAACGATCGCTCAGTTTCTTGATGATAAGCTGGGTCTGATCCTGGACATCATCCAGTATCAGATCTAATTCTTCGCCTGTTGGGGTATTGATATTTACAGATTCGAGGTCCTCATCGAGATATGAGAATTTAACATCGTACTGCTGCTCGAGCTGCCTTATGAAGGAAATAATATTCACCTGGCCCTGGGCAGCTGCCTCCTGGCCCCGGCATGCTATAAATGCGGAAAATAAGAATGTTGATAGAAGTGCAACACATTTAAGGTGTATCCTCGGCATAAAACAGTACTTGGTTCCCCTTCTCTATTTTATAATTAATTTGATAAGGGGCACTAATACTTTCTAACGCCAAATTTAGGTTTGTGTTGCTAAAGGTACCTGTAAATAACAGTACGGTATCTATATCTTTTGTAGTTACTTCAATATCGTACTGACGCTCTAGTTCACTCAGTACGAATTTAAGAGGGATACTCCTGAAAGAGCTTTCGTCGCTGATCCAGGATGGATGCTCATTTTCGGCAAGCTGTGTTTTAATAATCTCACCGTTAATCGCTACAAAGGAACTTCCTGCAGCTAATTTTGTTTGCGCGTTATTGAACTGAACACTTACCAGGCCTTCATAGCAGGTTACTTCGAAAAATCCTTTTCGCTGCTCCACATTGAACTGGGTGCCTAAAACGGTAATGGTTCCTGTTTCAGTCTGCACGGTAAATTTCTGGCCTTTGGCTACTTTAAAGAATGCTTCTCCTTCGAGGTTGATGTTTCTCTTCTGATCCCACTTTTTCTTGCTAAATGTGATCTCCGAGCCTGCATTTAATATGACTTCGGAAGCGTCGGGTAAAATAACGGTTTCACGTTGGGCGTAGTTTGTAGTAATAGTTTCATCCAGGGAATTGATATAGAAATAAGATATAACAAACAATACGGAAACTGCGGCGGCAATACGCATCAATTTTTGAACTGGTCGCATAACCACTACTTTAGCACCGCGATCTTGTCTGTTATCACGGAAATCTCTCCAGGCTTTATCTAGCTCGAATTCAGGGGCTTCTATTTGATTAGAAACTTCCAGAATCTTCATGTAAGAGGTGTACTCATCGGAGTTCTTAAACTCCTTGAGTTCCTCTTCCGAGAGCTCGTTGTTTAGCCATTTTGCCAAATAATTCTCTTGCATGATTTCCAGCTTTACGTCTTAATAACAATTTAATTCTAAAAAACCCTACCTCTTTTAATGCATATAGCTCTCAGACGTAGTTCACAGTTTTTATAATGAGTCCGTATAGATCCTTGCAAACTACCCACTGCCTACTACCTACTGCCCACTGTTTACTGCCTACTGCCCACTGTTTACTGCCCACTAAGTCATATCCCATCTATCTCTTCTCTTAACGATTTGAGCGCCAAATGCATTCTTTTTTCTATTGCCTTCACACTAACTCCTTCCATCTCCGCAATTTCGGCATATTTTTTTCCATCAATTCGGTTGAGGAGAAATGTTGTCCTTTGGTTTTCAGGAAGATTATTGAGGGCGCGATCCAGCTTTTCCTTGTATTCCTTTTCCTCCATTAAAAATTCGGGCGACTCATAGGAAGTATGCCTTTGATTACCCGCGTATTTCAAGCGGACTTTTTCCGCCTTAATAACATTCAAATACAAATTATTGGCTACAGTGTAAACGTACGATTTAGCTTTTTCAGGGCTCACCTTGGCGCAATTCTCCCACAACTTTACAAATGCCTCTTGTACAGCATCATAGGCCTTTTCCTGATTGCCGAATTTATAATATATAAAGTTGTAAACCGTTTTAGAATGGGTGCTGAAGAGGGTGCTAAATACTTCTTCTTCACATACGTTATCCATAATTTATCGTTCAGGTCCTCAGATTGATTCAAAGATATCTTAAAAAAAATTAAAAAATCGAGTAGGGTATTCGCCATTATAATTGTTTAGGAGGTGTACGAACAACAAAAATTCCAAATCGTTATGAAAAAGTTTTTTAAGTATTCCGTGTACAGCACGCTACTTATCCTGGCACTGACATTTACCTCTTGTCAGGAAGAATTTGAACCCTTATCAGATCCAAATGAGCAGGAAACCATTTTGGCCAGCTCCTCCACCGCAAAACTTATTGAAAATACATCATCCAGAGATGGTTCTTTCGATAATATTGTTGACGGTGCTAGCTGTTTTGATCTTAAGTTCCCTTACGTTGTTAATGTAAATGGCGAAGAATTAACTATTGATTCTGAAGAAGCTCTTCAGTTGATAGAAAACATATTTGACGCGATAGAAGATGATGAAAACCTTCTGGAGATCATTTTCCCTGTAACAGTGACCTTGTCTGATTATGCCGAGGTTACAATTAACAACCTTGATGAACTTCGTGAGCTTGCTAAAGAATGTATTGAAGGCGGTGACGACGACGATATAGAATGTATTGATTTTAAATATCCGATTACACTTTATACATTCGATATTAACGAAGCAATAACCGGTACCGTTGTTGTAGAAAGCGATGAGGATTTGAGGAAGTTTTTCGCCGGTTTGGAAGAAGACGACCTGATCAGTATTGATTTCCCTGTAACCTTGATCAACTATGAAGGTGAAGAGATCGTAGTAGACAGCAATGCCGAATTAGCCAATGCTATTGAAAGGGCAAAAGAGGCTTGTGATGAGGATGATGACAACGATTACAATGACGATGATTTTGAAGACGACAGACTTGATATTTGTTTAACGGCATGTCCATGGGTTGTGAAAGAAGTGGAGAGGGATGCTGTAAATCTTACGGATCAGTATTTCGAATATTTGATGAATTTCAGTGAAGACGGAAGTGTTACCGTTAAGGACCGTGAAGGAAATATGATTACTGGTGAGTGGAGTACACGTCATACTGATATGGGTACCAAATTGACCTTAGAATTTGATGTGCTGGTAGACTTCACACTGGAATGGTTTGTATATGAAGTAGGACCGCACACTATTAAACTCTATAGTGAAGGTGGTAACAGGATTATTATGAAGCAGATCTGTGTTGACGATGAAGTTGGTCCTGATACACTGAGAGAGATCCTGAGAGAATGCAGTTGGATCATCAAGAAAGTTTTTAACCAGGGAGAAGAAATCGAGAGATTGATCGGTTACGAGTTCAATTTCCTTCCTGAAGGTGTTGCTACATTGAGCAACGAGGAGATAACTTACCAGGGTTCATGGGCGATTATCATGAACGAAGAAGGAAGACTGGTACTGGATATTACCTTTGGTGATGAACCAGCGGTTAATTTCCAATGGCCATTGCGCGAATTGACCAATAAAAGGCTAAAATTTGAAATAGAAGAGATTGGCTATGAACTGGTACTGCAACGCGTTTGCGAAAATGATGAAGATGGTGATATCCTCGAGATCAGGAATATTCTTTTCGGAGGTGAGTGGATGGTTGCTCTATTTGAACAGGGCGATATGAACATCACTGAGAACTTTGCAGGCTATAGCTTTGATTTTGATCCCGAACATATTGTAGGTGCCACTTTAGGAGAAACAGGTCCTACGCAGCTCGGTATGTGGAGAGTGATCAGAAACAGCGAAGGAAAACTCAAAGTATATCTGAATTTTGGTGACGGAGCTCCTTTAGGTGACCTCACTGATGACTGGGAGTTTGTTTCTATCAACGAAGGCCGATTGGAGTTGAAAAGTATCCGTGAGGATAATGCTACCGGAACGGCTTATATAGAGACCCTGGTATTCGAGAAATTATAGGTAAATAATTCCCGTTCGAGGGATATTACAGAACACCTTATTTGCCCCAATTTTGCAAAAAAGGGTAGCTTCGGAGCGAAGCTGCCCTTTTTCATTTTATATTTCGTCTTTGCAGCTTCAACTATCCCGTCGATATTATTAAATTTGCACTTTGGTCTAAACTATTCAAAACGATGTTTGACAACTTAAGTGAGAAGCTAGACAAGGCGCTGCATGTACTCAAGGGGCATGGTCAGATTACCGAAATAAATGTCGCAGAAACAGCCAAGGAAGTCAGAAGAGCTTTACTTGACGCCGATGTTAACTTTAAAATTGCAAAGGAGTTTACAAATAGGGTAAGGGAAAAAGCACTCGGTCAGAACGTTTTGAACTCCTTGAAACCTGGTCAACTTATGGTAAAGATCGTCAAGGACGAACTTACAGAGTTGATGGGCGGTGACACCGAAGGAATAAATCTGTCGGGCCAACCAACGGTCATTCTTATGTCTGGTCTGCAGGGTTCAGGTAAAACCACATTCTCTGGAAAATTGGCCAATTACCTGAAGAATAAGAAAAGCAAAAACCCATTGTTGGTTGCCTGCGATGTGTACCGGCCGGCAGCCATTGACCAACTACATATTGTTGGGGATCAAATTGGCGTAGAGGTATATTCTGATAAGGAGAATTCAGATCCGGTGGCCCTGGCCAAAGCAGGTGTTCAACACGCCCGCGAAAATGGGTTTAATGTAGTCATTATCGATACAGCGGGTAGGTTGGCTATCGATGAAGAAATGATGGCGGAGATCGCTAACATACGCGATGCCGTCTCACCGCAGGAAACATTATTCGTCGTTGATGCCATGACAGGCCAGGATGCTGTTAATACTGCCAAGACCTTCAACGATGTATTGAATTTTAATGGTGTGGTACTTACCAAATTAGATGGTGATACCAGAGGCGGTGCAGCGATATCCATAAAATCAGTGGTTAATAAACCGATTAAGTTTATCGGAACCGGTGAAAAAATGGAGGCTATCGATGTTTTTCATCCTTCTCGTATGGCCGACAGAATATTGGGAATGGGCGATGTGGTTTCATTGGTGGAAAGAGCCCAGGAGCAATACGATGAGGAAGAAGCACGGCGTATCCAGAAAAAAATTGCCAAGAACAAATTTGGTTTCGACGACTTCTTGAAACAGATACAGCAGATCAAGAAGATGGGGAATATGAAAGACCTCATGGGCATGATCCCAGGAGCAGGCAAGGCTGTTAAGGATATGGATATTCCGGACGATGCATTTAAGCATGTGGAAGCCATTATAAATTCAATGACCCCGGAGGAGAGGTCAAACCCCTCAAAACTAGATGCCGGCAGGAAGAAGCGCATTGCCAAAGGCAGCGGGCGAACGATTCAGGAGGTAAATCAGCTACTCAAACAATTTAACCAGATGAGTAAGATGATGAAAATGATGCAGGGAGGTGGCAGTAAAAAAATGATGCAGATGATGCAGAATATGCGCTAGCTGCAAGTTGACAGCAGCAGTTGGCAGTAATTTTGTTAAATGAGTTACAAAAGTTTAAGAGCTTATGAGCTTGGATTTGAGCTTGCCATGCTTATATATACTGAGTCTAAGAGTTTTCCAAAAGAAGAAATTTACTCGTTGACAGATCAAATAAGAAGATCTTCTCGTTCAGTTTGTGCCAATATTGCAGAAGCGTATGGAAAAAGGATTTATCCAAAGCATTTCATAAGTAAGATTAGTGATGCTGATTGTGAAAATTCTGAGACCCAGGTATGGATTGAGTTTGCCGAGGCCTGTAAGTATATACAACACACGAAATGCCAAAAACTAAAAGGAAAAAGTCAAGAAATAGGTCGACTTCTCCAATATATGATTAATAACCCCGGTAAATTTGGATCTTAATACTGCCAATTGCCACTGAATACTGCGAACTGTAATGAAGTTACTTGACGGAAAAAAAATCTCCAACCAGATCAAAGATGAAATTGCCGCTGAGGTACAGGAAATAAAAGAACGAGGCGAGAAAGTACCACACCTTGCAGCAGTTCTTGTGGGCAATGACGGAGCGAGTCTTACCTATGTAGGCAGTAAGGTTCGATCCTGCGAGCGAATCGGCTTCCAATCTACTTTGAAGCATCTACCCGCAGAAACAACAGAAGAGGAACTACTGGCTGTTGTAACAGCGCTGAACGAAGACCCGGACATTGACGGTTATATCGTGCAATTACCGCTACCTAAGCATATCGATGAACAGAATATTTTACTGGCCGTTCATCCTGATAAAGATGTGGACGGGTTTCATCCGGCAAATTTTGGTAAAATGGCGCTCGATATGGATGCGTTTATCCCTGCAACTCCTTTCGGTATAATGGAGCTATTAAGGCGCTACGAGGTGGAAACCGAAGGGAAACACGCCGTCATTATCGGGAGGAGTCATATTGTAGGTCGACCCATGAGCATTTTATTGAGTCAAAAAGGGAAGCCTGGCAATGCGACGGTTACTCTTTGCCACAGCCGAACTAAAGATATTAAAGCACAAACACTTCAGGCAGATATTATCGTTTCTGCACTTGGAATACCACACTTCCTGACCGCGGATATGGTAAAAGAAGGCGCTGTAATTATAGATGTAGGCATCACCAGGGTCCCCGACGACAGCAGGGAACGCGGCTACTACATAGCCGGTGATGTTGATTTTAAGGCGGTAAGTGAAAAGGCTTCTTATATAACCCCGGTGCCAGGTGGCGTAGGGCCTATGACTATCGCTATGTTATTAAAAAACACTTTGCTGGCGAAGGAAAGACACGGGATTGCCAAAACTTCCAGGTCTTAAGGACCGAATTTGTCGAAAAAACTTGACACACATTAATGGCGAATCGCAGATGGTCTATAAAAAGGAACATTTCATCTGAAAATAGTTTATGTAATTTAACATTTCCTTGAGATTTTGTTATATTTTAGGATTATTAAAAAAATACTACCATATGATCCCGGATTATACCTGCTTGTTCTATCAAATCATACTTGCTAAAATTATCAATAATCTAAACACTTTAAAATGAAAAAAAACAGAATGATTACTGCGTTAGCAGTTTTCGGAGCATTGGTTAGTTGCGAAACTGAAGACTTACAAGCACCTCAAGAGAATTCCGTAAACAGAGTTGAAGTTGAAACTCCTGAAGCCAGATTTGTAAATCTGCCTGAATTCAGTAAGAGCAATCTGACAACAACAACAAGTTCAAAAGGCGAAACTTACGGCACAGAAATTTATATGGCCGAATATATTTCTGCCGATGGTGCCCAAGCCATGGGGAATACTGTATTTTTTAATAACAGAGGCAATAAACAATTAGGGGGCGATTTTGTTCCGGAACTACAGTTTTTATCCGATGGAACAACTGATGTAACGTTTTATGTAGACCAGAACAGACCCAGTGCTGATCTTGATGTGGCAGAGACTACGATGGCGATTAATGGAGCCATGAACACCTGGGACCGAGTACAATGCTCGGATTTGGGAATGACAGAAGTCCCCTATGATGGCCGGCCAACGGGTCTGGTAAGTGCAATATTTGGCTTTGGCGGGAGTTTTGACTATGTTGCAGATGTGACTCACAGCGGATGGTTGCCAGGCCAGTTTTTCGACATCCTGGAGCCCGGCGGCAGTAACTTTATCCTTGGGGTGACCTTTACAATTATTTGGACGATAAATGGCGAACCAATAGATGTAGATAATAACGGCAAAATCGATGTGGCTTGGAGAGAGATCTATTACAATGATGCATTCCCATGGGCCATTGGGTCAACTTTCGACGTTGAAACTATAGCTCTTCATGAGGCGGGTCACGGTTTGAGTCAAGGACATTTTGGAAAAGCTTTCCTGTCTAATGGTAATGGCAAAGTGCACTTTGCCCCAAGAGCTGTTATGAATGCGGCTTATTCCGGAGTACAAACTGCAATAATGCAAACGGATAACGCGGGACATTGCAGTAATTGGGGGCAATGGCCTAATAATTAAATTTTAATAGTATTTAAGAACAAAAGCCCTTCGATCGAAGGGCTTTTTTATGTCTTTTAGTTTATTGAAACGGCTACAATTGTATCATCCGGTGTGACCACATCTAAATCCGATCCACCTTCATCGTTCGTACAACTTCCCAGGTAAACAAATGCGCAAAAGATGGATATAATCAGAATGATCTTTTTCATAACTCCATAATTTAGTAGGTATCAATTACCAAGTTCTTATGTTTAGATAACGTGAAATTGTATAAAATCTTATTTGTCGCCTAAGAGGAAAAATGTACCTTTTCGGTAAAATCACCACCAATGAGAATAGCTTTATACTGCACTTTTTTGTTCGCAATGCTCATTTTAAGTTGCAACAATCAAAATACTGATACCCGAATTGCCGTTTCCTTTCCGGAAGAAGTTTCAGATAAAGCCTTGGATGGCAGGTTGCTATTAATGCTTGCCAGTAGCGGAGAGACCGAGCCGCGATTCCAGATCAATGCCGGGTTGAATGCCCAACCGGTCTTCGGAGTGAACGTTGAAGGCATGCAGGCGGGGAGCAAACAACTCTTTACGGCCGACATATTGGGTTTTCCTTATGAAAGCATTGACGAGATACCGGCAGGCGAATATTGGGTACAAGCCCTGCTTCACGTTTATGAAACATTCAATTTAGCCACAGGACATACCGTAAAACTACCAATGGACAATGGGGAAGGGCAACAATGGAACCGATCTCCCGGGAACCTCTATAGCAAACCAGTTAAAATTAATATCGATAGTGATGGGGTCCCTCCAATCGAATTGGTATTGGACCAGATGATACCACCCATCCCCGAACCGGAAGATACAGACTGGATTAAGCACATTAAAATCAAATCTGAAAAACTCTCAGAATTCTGGGGTAGAGATATGTATTTGGGAGCTCATATACTACTTCCAAAAGGGTTTGAGGAACATCCTGAGGCCAAATATCCGCTCATGATATTTCACGGTCATTTCCCGGCAGATTTTGGCGGATTTCGAACCACTCCACCGGATACCAATCTAAAACCGGAGTATTCGGAGCGTTTTGGAGTGGAAGGATACAATATTATTCAACAGCAAGAGGCTTATGATTTTTACCAACGCTGGAACGACCCGGAGTTTCCTCGTTTTCTGATTATCGAAATTCAGCATCCAACACCCTACTACGATGATTCCTATGCCGTTAATTCGGCCAGCCAGGGCCCTTATGGAGATGCAATAACCTATGAACTCATACCCAAAATTGAAGAAGAGTTCAGAGGGATAGGAGAAAGTTGGTCACGTTTTTTATACGGTGGATCTACAGGGGGTTGGGAAGCCCTGGCGGTACAGGTGATGTACCCGGAAGAATACAATGGATGTTTTGCGGCCTGTCCTGATCCGATCGATTTCAGGGCATACTGCCTTACCAATATTTATGAGGATGAAAATGCATATTACTATAAGAGTGATCATAAAAAGCTGGAAGTACCAGCTCACAGGGATAATTTGGGCCAACTCCAGACCACGCTCAAGGATTACAATCATTTGGAAATGATACTGGGCGATAATTCACGATCCGGTCAGCAATGGGATATATGGGAAGCTACTTATTCACCTCAGGGGGAAGACGGGTATCCGGCTCGGCTTTGGGATAAGAAGACAGGTGTAATCGATGCTTCGATTGCCGCTTATTGGCAAGAGAATTTCGATTTGAGGTATATCCTCGAACGCGATTGGGATAAATTGGGAGATAAATTAAAAGGTAAAATCCATATTTATTGCGGTGATATGGATAATTACTACCTGAACAACGCCGTATACCTGATGGAGGACTTTTTGGAGAATACCACCGATCCATATTATGAAGGTGAGGTACTGTATGGAGATGGTGATGAACATTGCTGGAACGGTGATCCGGAGCTTCCAAATCATTTGTCCAGACTGAGATATAACAGCATGTATGTGCCTAAAATTATGAAACGTATTGCCAATAGTGCCCCTCCGGGTGCTGATCTGAGTAGTTGGATGTATCCTTGATTTTATACAGCAATCGGCCATAGGACCTCAGAATTAAAAGCAGACAGAACGTAATCCTAATTCCAAATGAATAGATCTTTCCAAACGAAAGAGCACAGCTGGATTCTCATCCTTTCTTTAGCTGTTGTCAAGTTGTTGATCCACCTGTTCACCTATGATAATTTTGAATTACACAGAGACGCCTATCTCTATTACGCCCAAAGTGAACACCTTGACTGGGGTTTTGTAGCTGTCCCTCCATCTATCGCTATTGTGGGTAAAATAGCCACGCTTATATTCGGTAATACTGTATTCGGACTCCGTTTTTTTCCAGCGCTGATTGGCGCTGTTAACGTGATCATCATTGGTAAATTTGTCGGTGATCTGGGAGGGAAGAAAATAGCCATAGCCCTGGCCAGTCTGGCATATATCCTATCCCCGGCCTATCTCCATGTCAATGCCTTGTTCCAACCTGTGAGTTTTAATCACTTTTATTGGCTTTTGTCTGCCTATTTGTTTTTTAAAATGATTTTTGGGAACAATCCTAAAATGTGGCTCTGGATAGCGCTGGTATTCGGTTTAGCTTTTTTAAACAAATATTCAATCGTTTTTCTGTACGCAGCGTTTGGAATTGCCTTATTGCTATCACCATACAGACAACTTTACCGAAGCCGTTATTTTGTTTGGGCTGTGGCATTAGCATTTGTTTTGATCAGCCCTAATATATATTGGCAATACGAGAACAACTGGCCCGTATTACAGCATATGGATGAACTGAGACGCACTCAATTAGTTCATGTTCGCCCGGTCAATTTCATATTAGATCAGTTACTCATGAATGCGCAGGCCCTTTTACTATGGCTTTTGGCCCTAGGAGTCCTGTTGTTTTACAAGAAAGAACGGCAATTCCGTATTTTCGGGCTGGTTTATGTGTTGGTGTTTGTTTTGCTGTTAGCCGGAAGCGGAAAATCCTATTACACCCTGGGTATTTATCCAGTCCTGTTTGTTTTTGGTGCTTTCTTTATCGAGAAATATGTCAAACGATATCTAAACCTCCTGTTTGCATTCCTTGTGATTTCTATGGGAATCGGATTTTACGGCTCACTCTCTTTCGACGGTATCCCTTTTATCACTTTTGATAAAGCAAAGAACGAAGGGGCTTTCCGGTGGGAGGATGGCAAGCAGTACGACATCCCGCAGGACATGGCCGATATGACAGGCTGGAAAGAAATTGGTGAAACGGTAAGGGACATATACATCGGCCTGGGTGAGGAGAATAAGGACAATTGTGAAATTTACACATATCACTATGGACAGGCAGGTGCAATAATGTTCTATGGAAAAGATGTTGGTATCCCACAACCCATTGCACCTACAGCTAGCTTTGTATTTTGGTCTCCCGAAAGAGTGACAAAGGACTATGTAATTTACGTCCACTCAGATCTTGGAAATGATACAAAACCAGATAGCCTGTTACCCACGTTTTTTGAGAAAGTCGGGCTGAAAAAAGTAATAAATAACAAGTACTTTCGTGAAAATGGAACCAGGATCTACCTTTGTGAGTTTCCAAATGAAGCCTGTAAATCTGCCTATAGCACCTTGATAAAGGATTTAAAGGATCGGTATAGAAACTAGCAGAATCGCTTCGTTACAGGATAAATAGTTTATCTAAATAAAGAATGAATAAAAGTCAGATTTATGTAATGAATGAAAAAAAATTACGGATTCCTTTTAATCAAAATTGGATTAAGTGCATGACGTTCATTTTTTTGATAGGCTCGTGCTTAACTGCAACCTCTCAGGAATACCGAACTATTAGTAAAGAGGAGTTGCGCAGCAAGATTGAAGGATTTTGGTTGGGACAGTTGGTAGGAAATTATATGGGATTCCCCTTTGAATTTGTCTTCAGTGACGAACCATCGCCTGTTTTTATCGACCGCTACTACAATGTAACTGATTCGGCCGGAATCAAAATGAACCATACAGACAGAAGAGGTAATGTGAACATTTTCGCAGACGCACTTGGCGGGGCCTGGAGTGACGATGATACGGATATAGAATTTGTTACACTTCACGCTGTTGAACAATACGGATTGGATATTAGTTATGAAGAGATCACTGAAGCGTGGAAAAAACACATCAATCGATTTATTTGGGTAAGCAATCGCAAGGCCAGAGACCTGATGGAAACTGGCTTGGTAGCACCAGATACAGGTAGCAAGGAAAATAATCCCTATTGGTTTGCCATAGATCCTCAACTGGTGAACGAAATATGGAGTGTCTTTTATCCGGGCATGGCCGAGCAGGCCGTAAAGAGGGCCGAGTGGGGAGCTCGAATCACCAGTGACGACTGGGGAATACACCCCACTTTGTTTTATGCAGCGCTATACAGCGAGGCTTTTTTTGAAAAGGATATCTATGTACTGTACGATAATGCCATGGCCTATATACCCGATGACAGCCCTTTCAGAAAAGGTCTTGAAGATGTCCGGAGGTGGTATGGTGAGAACAAAGATTGGCGCGATACCCGTCAACTAATCAAGGAACACTATTTGGAATATCCCGAAAAAGTTGAGGATCCATGGTTCCACGAGGTATCGGCAATGATCAACGGATTGTGCGGAGCCATGGCCATATTATACGGTGAAGGTGACTTCGTTAAAACCACTGGAATTGCAGTAAGTGCGGGTTATGACTGTGATAACCAGGGAGCAACCTGTGCAGGATTCATCGGCGTACTACATGGGGCGGAGTCAATTCCAAAAAAATTCACTCACGAGATCGGTTATCAGGAGGTATGGCAGCTTCCATTTAATGACCAGTATATCAATTACTCGCGAGATGAACTACCGAATATGACACCGATTTCAGAAATCATTGACAGAATCCTGGCAGTAGCTGAAAAAGCAATTTTGGAAGAAGGAGGGTCAATTACAGAAATAAACGGTCAAAAGGCTTACAGGATTAAAATATAAAATATGGAACCAAAAAAATTAGCCATACAAGTTGTTGCTGCAATTATACTTTATGTGGGAATCTCCCTGATCCTGGAAAAGGATTTCAACAGAGACATTCTTTATCGGGAAATGATCGAAGGTTTAGTGTTTGGGGTGGTTTATGGCCTATTTATCTGGTTGAGAGCAAAATGGATGAAAAAAAAGTAGTATGGTAAAGGACGAACGACCTGGCTTTTTATTCT
>JBPCUI010000153.1:0-5225 GCA_051011235.1 Flavobacteriaceae bacterium | reverse complement strand
AAGAAATTTTCAGACATTACTTCTGCAGAAGACACCAGGGTGCAACGCTATAGATCACAACAGGATTATTTGGACGAGATTGACAGAAATTCCGGCCGTTATGATTTGAGAGATTTCAATTACAATTCTACTTATTCAGATTATGCCCCGACTTTCTATAAGGAAGGTCTTATTTTTTCCTCGGATCGTGATACAGGTAATCTTTCGAGATACCGTCATACCTGGAATTTACAGGATTTTCACGATTTATATAAGATCAACGCAGATAGTATATCAAGTAATAGAGTTGTGAAGTTGGAGAATGTAAATACAAAACTTCACGAGTCGACATCGGCTGCCACTAAAGATGGCTCAGTAGTATATTTTACCAGAAATAATATTAAGGAGGGTAAGTACAAAAGAGATGAAGACGGTATTATCCGCCTTAAAATTTTCCGGGCCAAGTGGGTAGAGGGTACCTGGGATGAATTGGAGGAACTTCCATTTAACAATGATGGCTATTCGGTGGCACATCCTGCATTAAGCCCGGATGAGAAAACCTTATATTTTGCCTCAGACATGCCAGGCACATATGGCCAATCAGACCTGTTCAAGGTAAGTATTAATGAGGATGGCACCTTCGGTACACCTCAAAATTTAGGCCCATCAATTAATTCACAGGCCAGAGAAACATTTCCATATATCACAAGCGAGCAAATCCTATATTTTGCTTCGGACGGACACCCGGGCCTGGGTGGCCTGGATGTATTCGCCACCAACATCGAGGATGGAAATTATACAAAATCGGTTCTCAATGTTGGAAGACCTCTGAACAGCTCTGTAGATGATTTTTCTTTTATTATCAATGAAGATACACGAGAAGGATACTTCGCTTCCAACAGGGATACAATTGGTGGAGATGACATCTATGGATTTTTGGAAACCCGACCCCTCGTTTTTGATTGCATACAGCCTATAACCGGAACGGTTAGGGACAGAATATCGAACGAAATAATGGTTGGCGTTACTGTGAAAGTTATTGATGAAAACAATCGGGAATTAATAACAGCAATTACAGACAGTGAGGGTACTTATGAACTGAGTTGTGATTGTAATCAGGGGAACTTTGTCAGAGCAACAACACAAGGATATATTCCAGCCGAGGAATATCTCGGTAAATCTGATGGTAAACCAAGAGTGATCGACTTTTATTTGGAACGAGAAACGGTCACAGCAGGATTTGGGGATGACCTGGCTAAACTTTTACAGTTGAGCACTATATATTTTGATTTTGACAGTTTCAGGATAAGACAAGATGCCGAATTGGAGATGCAAAAAGTAATAGCCGCCATGGAAAAATATCCCAGCCTGAAAATAGTGGCAAATTCTCATACAGATAGTCGGGGCCCGGACGCTTACAATATGTGGTTATCTGAACAAAGAGCACAGGCTACGGTAAAATACATGAATTCAAAGGGTATTGATGAGTCTCGCTTGGAAAGTAAAGGTTATGGAGAATCCAAACTCATCAATAACTGCGACGATGGTGTAAAATGCAGCAAAGAACAACACGAGTTAAACAGGCGCTCAGAATTTATTATTCTCGAATAACACTGCTAGCTTATTTCTTTCCAGAGAATTCTCATTTTCATAGTTACCCAAACCCCTGTATACAGGGATTAAATCGATAAACTGTTATGTTTTTGGGTCGTGGATGTTGGCTTCACCTCTTATGTCCGTATCTACACCTAAGGAATATCTTCATTCACAACATATATTTAGAAGTCTACGCCCTTCGACCTATTTTTACCTAATACAATTAAAAAATCCCGAAAGACGGTATTGTGATGCCTCATAAATGAACCTACTTTGTTACTACACAATGCGACTAGTGTTAATGGCTGGGGTAATTCTACTCCTATTTACCTTTAGCATGCCGGCTTTTGGCCAGGTTACCTATTTGGACAATTTCAACACCGTGTCCTATTCCAATAATAACGGTTCTGCCAGTTATGCCACCTCTTGGGCCGAGACTAATGAGACCACCAGCCCTACAGGAGGAAGGATTCTTATCAATAGTAATCAGCTTCGTTTTCGGAATCTAGATAACCGCTATATTACCAGAACACTCGATTTAACAGGCGCCACTAGTGCTGCCCTTAGCCTTAGTTATAACCGGACCAGTGGGAATGAAAGCATCCTCGTGCAACTATTCGACGGCAGCACTTATAATACCAGGGCTACTCTGGCCGGCAGCGGTACAGTTAATTATAACCTAACTGCCGCTGAAAGGTCTTCTGTTTCGGCCATACGATTTATAACGGGTAGTGGAAATTGGGGATCCACCGAAACTATATTTATAGATAATGTATTGTTCACTGCTTCTTTTGCTCCCGCCATTTCCGTAGATGATGTTTCGGTTGCGGAAGACGGTGGCACGGCAACTTTCACTGCCACGCATACAGGCGTAAGCGCCTCGGGCCCGTTTACCGTGAATTACACAACAGTAGATGGTTCTGCAACTGCAGGTAGTGATTATACGGCAAACAGTGGAACCCTTAGTTTTAATGGAAGCGTTGGCGATACCGAACAGATAACAGTAATAATTACTGATGACTTCACCTTCGAGGGCGATGAAAATTTTGCAATTCAATTAACGGGTACTTCAGATCCCGCCGTTGATATTTCAGATACGGGAACAGGGACTATTGTGGATAATGAGAGCAATCCCAATGCACCCAGGCCGTATGAGGAAAGGGAAGCCAGGAATATTGTGGGCAATTTTCTCATGAGGGGAAATACCAACCTCCAATGCGTATCGAGTTGTCCTGGAAGTCCAGCTTCAAATAATCCATCCGTAGTAATGGGTTATGCCGATGTGGATGCAGACGCTACTACCGTAAATTCGAGCTACAACAATTTCAATTTGCCAGTAGGGGCCACTGTTGAATGGGCCGGTTTATATTGGGGTGGCGTATATAACAGCACAAATGGGGGCATTACCAATCCGCCTGGCACCTTAAATATCGATCAGGTGAAATTTCAGGAACCTGGTGCTACTGGTTATACCACAATTAATGCCCAGGTCAGAAATATAGAAACCGCATCTTTTTCAGGCTGGAATTCCTTTATGTCTCATGCCGATGTTACAAGTATAGTACAGAGTGGCGGGAGCGGAAATTATTTTGTGGCAGATATTGCGCTTGTTACCGGAAGTTCGTTTACAGGTCCTTATGGAGGATGGACCATGGTAGTTGTTTATGCAGATCCAACCGAAAAAACCCGTAGGATAAGTGTCTGGGATGGTTTTGATTTCTTCGGATTTGGCGCCAGCGAAAGTTTTACAGTTACCGGAATTCTAACACCGGGATCCGGCGCGTTCGAATCTCATGCCGGGTATTTCGGCATGGACGGTGAAGCCAGCTCCTCCGGTGATTTTGTAAGTATTAATGGGTCGGCATTGAGTAATGCTCTAAACCCGAGTAATAATACATTAAATGGTACTATTTCCGAATATGGTATTGATGTGGGTGGGAGAAATCCGAATTTTGGCTATAGTTGGGGTATAGATATCGATGTGTTTGATGCATCAGGTCTTGTTCCGAATGGGGCAACGAGCTTGAATGTTTTGCTAGGAAGCAGTAGTGAAGGTATCTGGGGTGGTGTTTTTGTTGTTTCCAATGAGATTGCCTTCCCTGCGGTATCCAGTAAAACCTTTGCTCCTACGACCATTTTTTCAGGCGATGAAGCTACGGTAACTTTGATAGTTGACAATCCCGCAAGTGGCGTTTTACTTACGAATTTTGCATTGACAGATAACTTACCTTCCGGAATGGTTATTTCGCCAACTCCCGATGCTACCTCTTCTTCAGGAGGTACCATAACAGCAATACCTGGCACTTCTACTTTTTCGATCTCGGGATTAAATATAGCCGCTGGAACTACTTGCACATTTACTTTTGATGTAGTGACATCGGATATAGGTTCGTATCTAAATATTCTAAACCCGGAAGATGCTACCAATGATCAGAATATACCATTATCAGGGATTAGTACAGGTAGTTTGGAAGTAAAAGTTAAGACTGTAATCACAAATAAGAGAATTACCTACCGCGTAAATCCAAATTAGACATTCATAAGAAATTATTGTACTTAAATTCTTACAATATCTAATTGTAAGTCTCTAATAATTAGGTCCTTAAAATTAGATTTTAGGATAGTATACCACATATTAAACACACTAGGCAGTATTATTGAATACTTACACAACATTAATTGTTGAAGAACTGTCATATCGTTGATCTTTGTAATTAGAGAATGCTATAATGTGTTGTTTACAAACACCTAAGCGAAATTCTCCATTATGTATACAGCAATAAGGACGACTTTCTGCTGTTCCCCCAAACTCACCGTACCGCTATTTGCCCTGGTCCTTTTCTTTGGGCAGACACTGTGTGCGCAAACTACCATATGGTCAGAAGATTTTAATTCCTATGCCAACGGCACAATAACTGGTGCCGGTACGGGTACTTCGCCTGTAAATTGGAATTCTCAGGTAGGTGCAGCGGTTTCCGGAGGACTCATTTTAGCAAGTGATACTCGCAATGTCGCCGGATCAACATTAGCCAACCCATTGATTTGGGTGACAAATCCCATGGATATCACCGGCTATGTAAATGTTACTTTCAGTCTTGATGTAGGTGCTTTTAACGTAGCAAATTTTGAAGATGGTGGAGGGGCGCAGGACAATTTTACGCTTACATATCGCATAGACGGTGGAGGCTGGATAACTGTTATAAGTGCTTCAGGATCAGCAGCTCAGCCAATTAATCCATCATATACTATTGCCGGATTATCCGGGTCAACATTGGAGATCAGGACATCATTCCATAATACTGCCAGCAATGAAAATTATACCATAGACAATGTTTTGGTGCAAGGTACACTGGCTACCACAGATAGCGATGGAGATGGTGTCCCGGATCAAACTGATTTAGACAACGATAATGATGGAATCCCCGATTTAAACGAGTTGAATACCGTAGCAAGTAATTCGCAACCTCCCTGCGGAGGAGAAACGGTATTGGATTTTAGCACTCCGGCCGTATTGGTAAGCGGTACACCACTAACTCAAGGAGCTGTATATAGAATAGCCAATATAACAGCTGGGACAGATGCACTGGTCACCATAGTGACTACCAATAATGCAACTGTTGCCAACATAGATAATAATACAGCAGATCCGG